>NZ_JBFBAZ010000015.1:0-91509 GCF_040682475.1 Hamadaea sp. NPDC051192 | reverse complement strand
TCGTGACGCGTGGCTTCGTGACGCGTGGCTTCGTGACGCGTGGCTTCGTGACGCGTGGCTTCGTGACGCGTGGCTTCGTGACGCGTGGCTTCGTGATCAGCGGAGGTTTCGGGGGGTTATGGCACCGCGAAAACTCCGCTGATCATGAGAGCGATCATGACAGCCGTCACGGGAGGTCGAGGCGGGCGATCTCCTCGCGGACGCGTACGGTGTCGGGCGCGTCCGGACCGAGCAGCCGCGTGCGGGCGTCGAGCACCACCCCGTAGACGTCGGCGGCGTCAGCGTTCCGGTCCTGCATGGCCAGCAGGTCGCCGAGTCCTTCCCAGGTCACGTAGACGGCGAGGTCTTCGTCGCCGAGCGTGTCGCGTTGGATCGCCAGGATCGTGCGCAGTTCGGTTTCGGCTTCGGCGTACCGGTCGAGGGCGGCCAGGCAGCCCGCGAGTTGGTAGCGGGCGCCGAGGGTCGCCGGGTGCTCCTCGCCGAGCAGCCGGGCCCGGTTGACCGTCACGCTCCGGTACGCCTGCTCCGCCTCCGGCCAGCGGTCGAGTTCGAGGTAGACCGCGCCGAGGCTGGCAAGGGTGACGTAGTAGCTGGGGTCGTCCAGCCCGATCGCCTCCTGTTCGCCCGCGAGAACCTGCTGGAACTCGGCTTCGGCTTCGGCGTACCGGCCGGCGGCGGCCAGGCATTCGGCGACGTTGTAGCGGGCGGCCAGGGTGTTGGGCGCGTCCGGCCCGGCTGTCGCGCCTGAGGCGGTGGCGAGCACCGTCAGCTCGGCGAGTGCCGCGTCGAAGTCGCCGAGCGCCCGGTAGAGGGAGGCCAGCGTACGCCGGGTGTCGAGGGTCTCCGGGCTGGTCGCGCCCAGCGCCGAGATCTCGGCTTGGAGCAGCTTGCGGCGTTCGTCGACGGCTTCGGCGTACCGGTCGGCGTCGGTGAGCATGGCGGCCAGTTCGTCGCGGGCGTACCGGGTCTCCTGGTCGTCGGGTCCGAGCGCCTCGTCACGGAAGGTCAGGATGTCGCGCAGTTCGTCGATGGCGCCGTCGCGGTCGCCGGCCCGGCCGCGCAGCACGGCGGCGTTGAGGCGGCTGGCCAGGGTCGCGGCATGCCGCTCCCCCAGGGCGGTCGCCTCGTCGGCGGCCAGTGCCCGGTAGGCCGTCTCGGCTCCGGCGTAGTCGTCGATCTGGTAGTGCGCCCAGGCTGCTTTGCGCCGGGCGACCAGCACGGTGTCGTCGGCCGAGCCGAGGGTGCGGGCGTACGCGTCGGCGAGGTGGTCGAGTTCGGGGACGGCCTGCGCCCATCGTTCGGCCTCGGTGAGCATCGTGGCGTACGCCGCCCAGGTGGTGAGCACGGCCGGGTCGTCGTCGCCGAGCGCGGCGCGCTGGGCGGTCAGGGCGGCCTGGTACTGGGTGACCGCGTCGTCCCCGCGATCGGCTTCGACCAGGGCGTCGGCTAGGTCGAGGCGGGCGGCCACCACGTCCGGGTCGGCCGGTTCGCGTTCGGTCAGCAGCCCGTCGACGCTGTCGGTGAGCAGGGCCAGACCCCGGTCCGCCGACACCGAGGTGACCAGGAGCCAGGCCAGCGTCGACCGGGCCGTGACGATCTCGGGGCAGTTCGGGGCGTAGACGTCGAGCAGTTCGGTCAGCACCGCCTGGAGTTCGGCCTCGGCAGCGGCGAGGTCACCCGCGTCGCGCCGGATCACCGCGTAGGCGGTCCGGGCGGACACGGTGTTCGGATGGGTCGCGCCGAGCAGGGCGGTACGCCGGTCGATCACGATGCGGTACTGCTCGGCCGCGTCGTCGAGCCGCTGGAGTTTGTACAGCGACCAGCCCCATTCGTCCCGGCAGACGAGCGTGCGTTCGTGGTCCTCGCCGCGCGACCGGAGGTGGATCGGCAGCACTTCGCCGAAGATCTGTTCGGCCTCGGCGAAGCGGCCCACCGACGACAGCAGCATCGCCAGGTTGTCCCAGGTGATGAGGGTGCTCGGGTCGTCGTCACCGAGCACTCGCCGTTTGGCCGCCAGGACGTCGCGGTATTCGGCCTCGGCGGCGGCGAGGTCGCCGAGCTCGGCGCGCAGCCGGGCGATCTCGTGCCGGGTGGCCAGCGTGTGCGGATGCTCCAGCCCGAGGGTGCGCGTACGCGCTTCGGCGACTCCGCGGAACTCCTGCTCGGCGTCGGCCCACCGGGCCTGCCGGGCGATCGCCCCGGCCAGGTTGTGCCAGGTGACCAGGGTCGTCTGATCCTCCGGGCCGAGGGTTTCCCGTTCGATCGCCAGCACGTCGCGGTAGATCTCTTCGGCTCCGGCCGGATCGCCGGACTCGTAGAGCAGGGTGGCGATCTCGTACCGGACGTTGATGGTGCTGACGTCGGCGTCGCCGAGCGTACGGCGGCGGGCTTCGGCGACCGCCCGGAACTCGGTGAGCGCGCGGGCGGTGTCGCCGGAGGCGCGCAACAGTTCGCCGAGTTCGTAGCGCGGCACCAGGGTCGCCGGATCATCCGGTCCGAACAGGACGGTCCGGTGGTCGATCACCCGCTGATACTCGGCTTCGGATGCGGCGTACCGGCCGAGCTTGTAGAGCACCCAGGCCACCTCGAAGCGCGACGAGGTGGTGACCGGATCGTCTGGGCCGAAGACGCGTTCGCGGACTTCGACGACCTGCTCGTACTCGTCGAGCGCGGACTGCCAGCGCTCCTGGCTCGCCAGCACGCCGGCCAGGTTGTGCCAGGTGACCAGAGTGGACGGATCGGCCGGGCCGAGCGCTTCGCGTTTCTGGGCAAGGACGTCGCGGTAGACCTCTTCCGCCTCGTCCGGCCGGCTCTGGTTGCTCAGCACCCAGCCCAGCTCGTGCCCAGAGCTGAGGGTGGACGGATCGGCCGGGCCGAGCACCCGCTGCCGGGTCGCGACGACCTCGCGGAACAGCTCCTCCGCCTCCGCCCAGCGGCCCAGCGCGGCGAGCGTGCCGGCCAGGACGTGCCTGGTGGTCTGGACGTCGGGGGCGTCGGGTCCGTAGATCCGGCTTTCGTCGGCCAGCACGTCCCGCAGGATCGGTTCGGCCGCCGCGGGCTGATCGGTGTTCTTCAGCATCAACCCGTACGAGTATCGGCCGACCAGGTGCAGCCGGAAGCGCTCGCCGTCGTCCGCCCCGTCCGGGGGCGCCCAGGCGGACAGCAGTCGCTCCCATGTCTGCGCTGTGCGTACCAGTGGATTGAGGTTGTTGGAGACCAGCGCGAAGCTGAGGCCGCCGACGGGCCGGAACTCGTCGAGGGCCTGGGTGAGCAGGTCCTCGGCCGCCGGGCGGCCGTCCTCGACGGCGAGCAGGTGCAGCCGGGACAGCACCGATCCGCGTTGCTCGCCGTCGATGGGCCGGGTGAGCTGAGCCTGGTAGTAGGCCTCGGCCCGGTCGGACCGGCCGGCGGCCAGGTGCAGGTCGCCGAGGTCCATCTCGGGCAGGAAGGCACCGGCCCGCCGCGACGGCCGGGCGGTGATCTCGGCGACCGCCGCGCCGACCTGCTCGAGCAGCTCGTCGGAGGGGGCACTGTTGCGCAGCTCGGTGGTGATCCAGGCGAAACCGGACTCGACCTCGGGGAACCGGTCGAGGTGCGGGATGAGCGCGGAGAAGGCGTCGGTCGCCGCGGCCCAGTCGGCGCGGCTGATCGCGACCCGGGCGCGCAGCGAGTGTGCCGCGACCTCGGCCCAGTCCGGCACCGGAAGACCAGCGAGGTAGGCCGCGTCGGTTTCGGCCGTCAGTGGCCAGAAGGACTGCTCGCGCTCGGCGGCGGCCGCGGCGATCCGGGCGAACACCGGCGCGGCGGCCGGATACCGCAGCCCGAGGATGCCCGTCAGCGCCGGCAGGTTGTGGACATCCTCAAAGGATCGACTGGTCCGCGCGTATCCGACGGCGAGCTGTTCGTCCTCGCCCGCACCGGGAGTGCCGAGCGCGATCCGGCACAGCGCGCGTTCGAAGCCGACATCGGAACTCCAGCTGCGTTCGTCGTCCAGTCCCTCGACGATCTGCGCCGCCCGCTGCGGGTCGCCGCCGAGCAGATGCAGCCAGACGCTGATGCCTTCCCAGGCCTCGGGCACCGGCGATGTGGCCAGCGTCCGGTCCAGCGCCGCGAAGTCACCGGCCTGCCACTCCACCATGGCGCGCAGCCAGAGGTGGAAGGCCGTCTGCCGCTGCTCGGGCGTCGCGCTGTCCAGCGCGGCGAGCGCGGCCACGTGATCACCGCGCAACACCTCCAGCCGAGCCCGGCTCTCCGGCTCGGTCACGACCACGGTGGCCATCAGCTCCAGGTCGCCGCTGTTCGCGGCGGTCGTGCTGAGGGTGTTGCCGTCAGGGATATACCGGTCGGTCAGCGGCGGTCGCGCGGCGGCAAAGGTCAGCTCAGCTCGTACGCCGTAAGCACCGAGCAGGGAGCAGGCGGTGCCGAAGGTCTCGAAGTACGCCTCCGTCCCGGCGAACAACGTGTCGTAGCACTGCAACCACACGACGGCTTCGAGTACGCGCGGCAGCTGCTCGGCCTCGATCCGGGACTGCATCATGCTCATCCGCGCCCGGGAGATGTACGCCCAGGCGTAGTCCAACGTCGGCAGTCCCCTGCGGTACGCCTCGCCCCACACGTCGAGGGCGTGCGCCAACCGATCCGGATCGACCTGGCCGCGCCGCTCCGGGGCGTACGCCAACACCTGCAACGCGTCGGCGAAGGTCCACCGGGCGCCGGGGGTCAGCTCGTGCAGCCCGTCGGCGGTCGTCATCAGCTCGGCCGCGGCCTCGGAGTCGCCGGAGTCGAACGCCAACAGGGCGGCGCGCTCGTATTCGGCGCCGGCTTCGGTGGGCAGCAGGTCGTGCAGCATCAGCGCGCGCAGCCGCCGGGCGGGCAGTTCGAGCGGCTCCGGCGGCTCGCCCGGGAGCGTGGTCAGCAGGTCGATCGCGGTGTCGACGGCGTGCAAGCCGTCGGCGGGCCGCTCCAGTGCCTGGTACAGGACGCCGAGGAAGTAGTGGACGGCCGGATCGTCGGGACGGCGTACGCGGGCGGCCCGCTCGATGTTCTCGGCGAGGTCGGCCGGGGCCATCCGTTGGGCGAACCGGGCGATGCGGCGCTCGATGTCGCTGTGGTCGCCGGCCTCGACGATGGACTGGAAGCGCAGGAACGACAGGCTCGCGTCGTCGGGGTGGCGGGCCAGCCCGGCGTCGGTGGCCGCTCGGGCATTGCCGTAATCGTTGGCAGCCAAGAACAGGCACGCTCCGGCGCGGGCCGTCGCGACCGAGTCGGGGGAACGGCGTACGGCTTCGGCGTGGTCGACCGCGGCGGCGTCGAGGTCGTGCTGGTGCAGGCGTACCAGGGTGCGCAGGGCGTACGGCTCCTCGGTGTCGACTCCCCCGGCGATGCTGGCCGCGATGTGCTCCAGCGCCAGCTCGGGCTGCCCGAGCTGTTCGTAGACGTGAGCCAGCCGAAGATCGATCGCCGCATCCTGCGGTGTCTCGCTTGCTTGTGGTGCGGCAGTCTGTGGTGCGCCCGTGTGTGATGCGCCCGTCTGTGGTGCGGCCGTCTGGGTCGCGGCCGTCTGGGTCCCAGCCGTTTGTATCGCGCGTGCGGCCAGGAAGGCGGTCAGCGCGGCGTCCAGGTTCCGTTGGCGCAGCCGGGTCTCGCCGAGCAGGGTCAGCAGCTCGACGTCGTCCCGCACGAGGTCGCCGGCCCGATCGAGCAGGGCGCTCGCCTGGTCGACGTTTTGAAGGGTCAGCCGGGCGCGGACGACGAAGGCGAGCAACCGGCACCGGTCGCCGGCCGGCACCGAAACGTCGGTCTCGACGGAGTAGTCGGCGGTCACCGCGTCGGCCAGCGGGCGCAGCAGGGTCGGCCGCAGCAGTGGGGCCAGCGCCGGCAGCACGCGGATCACCGCACTCGGCGCGGTGGCGAGCCGGTCGAACGCGAGCCGCAGCGCCTCGGACCGTTCCCCGTGGGCGAGCAGCGCCTCGATGAGCGCGGCGAACACCTCGTCGGGCTTGTCCTCGGGTTCGGCGATGGCGCGGCGCAACGCGTCGACCGCCTCGTCGCGGCGGCCGTGCTCGGTCAGCGCGCGGCCCAGGGTCAGCAGGATCGGCACGATCGCCGGGGGCAGGCTGCCGGCGGGGCGGGCTAGGGCCTCAGGCGAGGGGTTGCTCACCGGTGCTCCACCTTCCGCTTCCGGGGAAGTTGTCGATGACGGGCCGGCCGGACTGCTCCCATGGCGGGGCGGTGGCCTGCTGCGAGCCGGGCGACTCGCCCGGCGGACCGGACGGCTCGGCGACCCGGGGACCGCTGCCGCCGGCGGACGCGGACACCGGCACCAGAGCCGGGGTGAGCAGCGGACCCGACTCGCGCAGATACAGCACGGGCAGGCCGAACCCGGCGCGCTGCTGCGACTCGCCCATCATGCCGCTGAGATACAGCTCCCGGCGAGCGTGGTGCATCGCGACCTCGATCGGCCGCCGGTCGACCAGCGCCTGATAGAACGCCCGCGCGAACTGGTTGGCCAGCCGCAGTTGGACTTGGTAGTGCATCGCGATCACAGCCGGGATGTTCTTCTGGGCCAGCGACTGGGCCAGGCCGGAGATGACGTGATAGCCGCTGGCCGAGGTCGCCGCCGACTCACAGGCCTGCAGGAACACCAGGCGTAGCCCGGAGGCGCTGAGGCTGAGCTGGTTGGCCAGGTCGCGGTCGTCGATCCAGAGCGCCTTGTTGTTCTCGTCCGGGAAGGCCATCTGGCCCCGCGGCCGCCCGTCCGCGCCGTCGACGTACCGGCCGTGCGAGATGACGTGCACGACCTGGGGATCGAACTGCTCGACGGTGTTGAGGAACGACCGCCAGGTCGTCTGGACCGGCAACTCCTCGTTCGCCGGGAAGCTGCGCCCGTCGTGCGCGTGGTTCTGCGTCAGCACCCGCAGATCGATCCGCGCCTCACCGCCCAGATCACGCAGCTCCATCAGCGTTTCCAGGACGGCCTCGTACTCGATGTCGGTCTCGGTCACGTCGTTCGGGGCGAGCACCACGAACAGGACCCGCAGCGGTGGGCGTACCTGGATCATGCGGGCGGAGACCGCCAGCGGAAGTTTACGGGTGAGCATGAAGTTCGTGCTCTCGCCGAGGAAGAACCCGGTGTCGGGATCCTCGCGATCCAGTGGAACATAGAGGTACTCCCAGGGCCACGACGCGAGGCGTTCGGCCCCCGAGCCCATCTCCAGCACGACGCGCAGCAGGCGCCGCTGGCCGTTGTCGGCGTACGGGTCGCCCTTGATCGCGCGGCGCAGCAGCGCACCCGGCCCGTTGTCGTCGCGGCGCGAACCGAACAGCGTCACGAACAGGTGCTCGCCGAGCAGCTTCAGCTCGTGCACGTTGATCAACCGGTTGCTGCGCAACAGGTCCACGAAGACCTCGACGGTGCGCCACCGCAGATCGTCGATCTCCAGTTCGCCGACGACGGACTGGCTGTAGCCGCCGCGCCGCCATTCGGCCTGGACCCGGCGGTTGCCGACCTGGATCGCGAACTCCTCCACCGCTAGATCCGTCATGACGCCCTCACGACTGGGCTCAGGTCATAGCTGCGGGTGTCGCCGACGGGCGCGCCCTGCGTGAAGAACGCCCGCAGCGCCGACGGCAGTTCCCGGATCATCGCCTGGAGCCCCGCCGGGAAGAACGTGAACCGCCGGTACGCCCGCATCACCGCCCGCATCCGCACCGACTCCACGTCCCGGGGAACCTGGAGGATGATCACGAGTTGCGGCGGGTCCTCGGCGAAGAACTCCGCGCCGTCGAGCCGCCAGAACACCTTCTCCAGCCCTTCAGCGGTGTGATTGACCCGGGCCGCCGTCATCCGGAACCGCGCCGGGGCGAGCGCGACATCGACCGACGCTCCCACGTCGGCTTGCGCCTTCCCACCGGCCGACAGCGGCAGCGGCAGCCCAGCGAGCGCGCCGATCGCGTCCAGCGGAATCGTCGGGACCTTCACCGCGAGCTTCGCGTCCGCGCCCACCCCGACGTGGAACTCGCCGCCGGCCGACACGATCGTGTCGAACCTGCGGTTGGGCAGGATGTCGAAGGCACGCGGCCGGCGACGCGGATCGGGCTCGTCCGGGTTGAAGTCGACCCGCATCTCCAGCCGGGTGAACCCCCAGCCGCGACGGGGGAACAGCAGGATCGGCAGCCGGATCCACCAGAAGGTGTACCCCTCCTCCAGCGCCGCCCGCCAGGCGGCCGAGGTCCGGTCGGCGTTGGGCAGGTCCAGAATGGGCACCGGCAGCACGTCGGGGAACGAGCCGAACTCGACGGAGTCCTCCTTCAACGCCCGCAGCAGATCGCCGAACTCGTTGTCGGCCTCGCCGGTCGCGCCGAGGTGACCGGACAGCGCGTCGACCCGCCGGGCGGCGTCGAGAAGGACCGTGGCTCTGTCCTCAGTGAGATCGGCGCTGAAGTCGAGATCGTCACTCGTCATGATCACCATTCTCGATCGGATCGGCGAGTGTCCAGTATCGACGCGGCGCGGTGCGGCGACTAGCACCTTTCCGACGGATGATGCGGCGTGATCATGCGGTGGCGACCCACCCAGGAGTTGGATCCGGGCGGCCGCGTGCCCGCCGTCGAGCACGCCGACCGCGTGGCTGTCGCGCTGCTGGCGTCCGCTAGCGCAACCGGGAACTGGTCCGTACGGCGGTAGCCGCGCAGAGTGAAAGTTCCATCTGCTCGAGCTGCGCTACTGCGAGCCGTCGCCCGGTTCGGCGACCAGGATTACTTCTGGAGCAGCGTGGACGAAGCTCTGGCCACGCACCTTCGGGGGATGCTGGTCTCCGCTGGGGCTCGGAGTGGGAACCTTTACCGGTTGAGGTGGCCGCCGCGGTAGCGGTGGCCGTAGCCCCTTCGCGGCGGAATGGCTTCCCTCGTTGGAGGGACTGTTCAACTGCCTGTCCTGGACGCAGCGACTCTTCGTCATGGCGGCAGGACCAGATCCGTACGGCGCCGACCCTCCCAACCGGCGGCGGCAGATAGCGGAGCGCCATCATTCTGGTTCGGTTGGCCGCCAGCCGTCGTCGGTGCCGTCCGGATACTCGCTGTCCAACTCGATGACCCGCCGCGGTTTCGCGATGTACTTGCGCAGTTCGAGCGGCTCAAACGTGGCAATCAGAGCCTCGGGATGACGATCGGCGGCCAGCATCAGCACCGCGATGGTGGGACTGATGCGGAGTGTCGCTGCCATGCGCATCGCCGCCACCGGGTCCGGCTGGTCCAGCACGACGACGCGAGCACGCTGGGTCAGCACTACCAGCGGCTCAATGTCAAAGCCGCTGAGCTGGTGGGCTGCTTCCAGCATGCACTGGGTGGGAATGCCAATGAACGTGTCGTCTTCCTCGGCGTCGTCAAGGACGGAAGCGATCATCTCGCCGACGAACAGTGCGCGCGGATCTTCCGCCCGGCAGTACAACACCAGGGCGCTGGTGTCGAGGATGAGGGCAATCATGCGGCGATGACGTCCTGCTTGATGTCGCTGGCGACCTCTGTGCGACGACGGGACAGGAAGTCCCGAGCGCGCCGGACACCCTCGTCGGTCACATTCAAGCCGTGCCGCTGCATCATCTGCTGCGCTGTCTCCTGGTCAATTCGAGCGCGGACCGCGGAGGTCACGAACGCCGAAACGTTCTCGACGTCCTCCAGCCGCTCGGCAACGTCGTCCGGCACACTCACGGTAAATCGCTTCATACTTTTATCATACTCACGCTCGCGCCGTCCTGTATAGCAAACTTAACGGCTGAGATGCATGCACATCATCCGATTCTTGCGAGATCACTAAGGCATCCGGCTAATAGCCCGCCCAGTAATCCTGATTCGTTGTCGATCAAGCGGCCCACGTCACGGTAAGCGCGGGCAGCACTTCGCGAGCAACTTCCCGCAGCCTAAAAACGACGGTGGGGGCGAAGGTTGCTCAAGCAAGAAATTCGAGCGGCCGGATCAGCTACGCGCCGATGTTCGCGGCGTTATTGGGAACAATCCGCCGCATGAACGGCCTGGCTGGCACCAGAATCAGGCGAAAGTAGGGCGGATCACGCGGGAACGGCGCGCTACGAGCTGGCGGCGGCGGCTTTGCGCGCTCGGTACGCGCTGACAGCCGCCCGGTTCCCGCAGCCGCCGTCGCAGAATCGCTTGGACCGGTTCTTCGACAGGTCGACGTAGACGTCGCCGCAGTTCTGGTATTCGCAGATGCGCAGCCGGCCGAGTTCACCCGTACGCACGACGTCGATGAAGGCCATCGCCGCCTCGACGGCCATCCGGTCGGCCAGCGGGGCGTCGGACGGAGTGGCGTGCAGGTGGTAGTCCCAGTTGTCGTGTTTGACCAGCTGCGGCAGGGCGTTGGTCTCGCGGAGCATCGCGTTGATGATGTCGACGAAGTCTTCGGTGCGCTCGGCTATCGCCAGTTCCCACATGTGGCGCAGCCGGGGCCGCAGATCCCGAACGGCCTGCAGCTCCACCCGGGTGTGCGTACGCCCGCCGCTCCATCGGTAGGCGACGAAGAACTCGTCGAGGGCGGCCTCGTCGGGCAGTTTCTCGTCGCTGACGCCATCGGCGTCGACCGTGTTCACCAGGGCGGCGGCCCCAGCCAGGGACACTTCCGTGTCATGAGTGAACAGCATCTTGACTCATTTCCGTGGGAAGCCTACTGTCATCAGTGTAACTCACGTTGACTTATTACCAAGGTGATCACCATGGCACAGCGCGCCACCACAGCCGGCCTCGGACTGGCCCTGCTCTCCGCAGCGACGTTCGGCACCTCCGGCACGTTCGCCCGGTCGTTGATCGAGGCCGGCTGGTCCGCCGAGGCCGCCGTGGCCGCCCGAGTCGGCATCGCGGCGCTGGTGCTGGCCATCCCGACCGCCGTCGCGCTGCGCGGCAAGGGCCACGTCCTGCTGCGTAACCTGCGGGCCATCGGCCTGTTCGGCATCCTGGCGGTCGGCGGCGCGCAGGTCTGCTTCTTCAACGCCGTCCAATACGTGCCGATCGGCGTCGCGCTGCTGCTGGAGTACCTCGGCATCATCTTGGTCGTCTTCTGGATGTGGGCGGCGCACGGCCAGCGGCCGACCCGGCTCACCGTCGGCGGGGCGGTCGCCGCGCTGGCCGGGCTGGTGCTCGTGCTGAACCTGACCAGCGGCGATGGCATCAGCGGTGTCGGCGTCCTGTGGGGGCTGGGCGCGGCGGTCGGGCTCGCGGCGTACTTCGTGCTCTCGGCACGGGTGGACGAGGAACTGCCGTCGGTCGCCCTGGCCGCCGGCGGGATGGGCCTCGGCTCGGCCGTCCTGCTGATCCTCGGCGGGGTCGGCGTCCTGCCGCTGCACGCGACTTTCGGCGACGTCACCTTCGCCGGGCGCGTGGTCAGCTGGGTCGTGCCGATCCTGGGGCTGTCGCTGATCGCCGCCGCGTTCGCGTACGTGACGGGCATCGGGGCCGCCCGAGTCCTGGGAGCTCGCCTGTCTTCGTTCGTCGGGCTCACCGAGGTTCTGTTCGCGGTCCTGTTCGCCTGGCTGATCCTGGACGAACTGCCCACCGTCGTTCAGCTGCTCGGTGGCGTGCTGATCGTGGCGGGTGTCGCGCTGGTCCGGCTCGGCGAGCGCACTCCCCCCGCCGCTGACGCCACGCCCACCTCCCCCGCCGACACGCCCGAGCTCGTCGACGCGCTTCCTCGTTGATCATGGAGTTTCCAGTCACGCCACACCGCCGAGACCACGGTTAACTCCATGATCAACGGGAAATGGGTGGGGCGTGAGGGGTTCCCCGGTGTCAGACCCAGCCGGTAGGTTCGGCAGATCGGGCCGGCTGGGGAGGGGGCGCGGATGCCACAGGGCGGGATCTTCTGCGTCGAGGGACAGTGGCATCGCGACCTCCGGGACCGCAGCTCGGTCCGCTCGACGTTGGAGCTGCTCGAACGGCATCGCGGGATCAGGTTCATCCATAAGGACGTCGCCGCACCCGACGAGCTGACCTATTTCCTCGACCGCTGGACCCTCAAGCAATACGCCGACTACACGGTGGGCTTCTTCGCGATGCACGGCGAGCCCAGCCGGCTGTGCCTGACCGACTGGCACAGCGTCGAGCTGGACGAGATCGCCGACCAGCTCGCCGGCAAGTGCGGGGGCAAGCGCCTCTACTTCGGCAGCTGCTCGGTGATGCAGGGCTCGGAGGCCAAGCTGCACGCCTTCCTACGGGCGACCGGGGCCGCGCTCATGTGCGGCTTCTCCCGCCAGGTCGACTGGGTCGAGTCGGCCGCGTTCGAGACGGTGCTGCTCGACGTGCTCGCCTCCGGCCAGCGGCACAACGCCACCGAGCTGCGCATCGGGTCACGGCAGTGGGCGCCGCTGGCGGCGTACCTGGGGTTTCGGATCGTCTATGCCAACGGTCGGGTGTGGCGGCCCGGCCCGGCCAAGGTGCGCGTGCCTCGGCAGGTCATGCACTCGCCGTCATAGCGTCTGCTCCAGGCGGACACTGATGGTGCGGGTCGCGTACCCGAGGTGCTCGTTGAGCTGGCGCATGTCCGCGTTGCCGCGCTGGGTCCAGGTGTAGACCTCGCGAAGCCCCTTGTTCGCGGCCCAGTGCAGGGTCGCACGCTTGACGGCCGAGGCTACGCCCCGCCCACGCCAGTCACGGCGGACGGTGGTGAAGGCGTTCTCCGCGCGGTCGGTCTGGTCGGTGTCGAGGATCAGCCCCGCGGTGCCGATCAGGTCGCCGGTCGCGTCATCGATCGCCAGGAACGTCGCGCTGGGCTCGCCCAGCCACTCGTCCTCCCACTCCGCCAGCGACACCTTCATCGGCGCGCTCACCGCCATGTCCGCCACCCCGGGCAGGCCTAGCGGCTCATACGCTTCGCGCCACAGTTCCGGCCGCTCAGCCACGGTCACCAGGGATACGCCCAGCGGTGCGACCGCCGCTGGTTCGTCGCCGATGGCGCGGACCTGCTCCACCTGGCGGTCGACTTCGACGAATCCGTAGCGCTCGGCGAACGCGGCCGACCCGGCGTCGTCGGCGTTGCCGGAGGCGGCCGGGAAGCCCCGGCGGCGTGCCTCGCCGACCAGGTACGCGAGCAGCTCTGCGCCGATCCCCTGCCGCCGGAAGTCGGGCAGCACCCAGGGCGCGACCGAGCCGGTGCCGCCGATGCTCGACGGGATCAGGCCGCCCGCCGCGACCAGTACGCCTTCGCGCTCGACCACGAAGAGCTGCCGGTCGGCGGAGGCACGCGACTTCAGCTCCGCCAGCGTCGCCGTACGCTCATAGGGGTAGACCGCCAGGCGAACCGAGCGCCAGGCCTCGTAGTCGGCGTCGGTGGACACTGCGCGGATCGTCAAGCTGCTCACGCGACGCACCGTAGCGGTCGCCGCCGCGACCTGTGAAGCCGATTTCGGCCAGTCCGTCGAGCCGCCGGTGAGCTCAGCCGCGATATCCCGGATGGACGCCCGGCGTCAGCCCTTGTTGCGCGGCGATCCGGCTGAGCATCCCATGGAGAACCTTGCGTTCGTCGTCGTCGAGGGCAGCGCAGACGTCGTCCTCATGGGCCCGGCCGACCGCGCCGACCCGGCGCAGCAGCTGCGTGCCCGCCTCCGTGAGGTGCAGCGCGTAGGAGCGACGGTCCGGTTCACCCCGCCGTCTCTCGACCAGTCCGCGCTCCTCCAGGGTGTCGACCATCGTGACGAACCGGCTCGGCGGCGTGCCCAGCCGCCGGGCGTACGCCTGCTGGCTCAGTCCTGGGTCGGCGGCGAGCATCCGCAGGAGACCGGCTTGGGCCGGGGTCAAGTCAAGCGTCGCCGCTCGCTCGCGGAACGCGACGGCAGCATGCGCGCCTATCTGGGCGAGCAGGAAGGCGTTGCCGCCCAGCTGAGACCTGTGCTCCACGACGCCGATCGTAACACTTGATAAACGATATACGCATGTATACGATAGCCGCCTGTTTATTATTTGGAGGCAGTCATGGCTCGACCCCAGTCCGGACCACCGCTGATCGCCCCGGCCGCCGCGTTCGCCGCGCTCACCATCGCGGGCATCGCCCTGGCCGCTCGCACGCCCCGGCCCGACGCACCCGCCGCTGACGTCCTCAGCTACCTGCATGAGCACGCCGGATCGGTCCGGCTCTCCGCGTTCCTGATGTTCGGGGCGGCCGTCCCGCTGGCGATCTGGGCCGCGGCGGCCTACCGGCGGCTCCGGGCGCTGGGCATCACCGCACCCGGATCGGCGATCGCGTTGGCCGGAGGCGTGCTGGCCGCCGGGTTCGCGGCGCTCTCCGCCCTGATCACGTGGACCGCGAGCCGCCTGGGCGACGCGCCGGATCTGGCTGCGGCGCTACGCGACCTCGCCTTCATCACCGGCGGTCCCGGGTTCACGGCCTTCCTCGGGCTGCTGCTCGCCGGGGTGGCCGTGCCCATGGCGCTGCTGCGGATCCGGCGCCCGTTCGCCTTGGTCGGTCTCGGCCTGGCGCTCGTAGGCGAACTCTCCACGCTGGTGGTGCTCAACCTGGATCTCGCGGTCCTGCTGCCGATCGCCCGATTCGGCGGCATCCTTTGGCTGTTGGCGGCCAGTCTGCTGCTCCCCGCCAGCCGGCCGCGGACCGACGGCGTACCGGCGTGACCGCGCTCGTCACCGGCGGCACCGGCGGCATCGGCTTCCACATCGCCGCCAAGCTCCGCGCGGCGGGTCAGACCGTGCTCATCACCGGCCGCGACGCGGATCGCGGTCAGGCCGCCGCCGACCGGCTCGGCGCCACCTTCCTGCCCGCGGACCACTCGACGCTGCTGGGCCAACAGCGTCTTGCCCAGCTGGTACGCGATCGGGCGGCGCAGCTGTCCGTGCTGGTCAACAATGTCGGCGGAGCGGCGTACGCGACGCGGACGGTGACGGCCGAGGGGCACGAGGCGATCCTGGCGCTCAACTACCTCGGCCCGGTCGCGTTGGCTCAGGCGCTGCTGCCCATCCTCGCGCCGGACGCGGCGGTGGTGCAGGTCGTGTCGAGTGCCTTCACGATGCATACCGCCGATCCGTTCACCGAGCCGGCCGCATACACGGCGATCGGGGCGTACGCGCGAGCGAAGCAACTGAATCTGCTGGCGACCCTCCATCTGGCCCGGCTCCGGCCGCAGGCCGCCGTCAACGCGGTGAACCCGGGAATGGCGTGGACTCCCGGGCTGGAAGCGCTTACTCCCGAGGCTGTTCCGGCCTGGCGATACGTCTGGCCGATCGTCCGGTTCTTCCAACGCCGGGCGGCCCCGGAGAAGGCCGCCCGTGGCCCGGCGGCGTTGGCGATGGCACCCGATCTCAGCGGCCGTTACTACGAGGAAGGCAGACCTCGCCCGCTGCCGTCGCGGCTGCTCGATCCGGAATGGCAGCGGCGGGCCTGGGACGAGGTCACACTCGCCATGGGATGAGTCGTCGGAATACCGGTGCCGGGTGGTGGTCGCTGCGGTGCGCGTACCAGTGGTTAATGAATGACGTGAGGCACGAACCGGGCGCCGGTGTCGGTGATCAGGCCGGACGTCTCGCGGATCCCGAGCCCCGCGGGCTCGCCGTCGACCACCCACGCACCCAGCACCGGCCGTACCCCGTCGAACTCGGGCAGCGCGTAGAAGGCCTGGTAGCACTGGGGGCCTTCGGCCGCCTCGCCGATGGTGAAGCCTGGCGTGATGATCTGGACCCCGGCGCCTTCCCGGCCGAGCAGCGGTTTGGCGACATAGCCGTGGATGATCAGGTCACGTGGCCCGTCGAGGTACGCGGGCAGCAGGTTCGGATGGCCGGGGTGGCGTTCCCAGAGCACCGCGAGCAGCGCCTTGTTCGACAGCAGCATCTTCCACGCGGGCTCGATCCAGCGTGGGCCGCGACCGGACAGCGCCAGGTCGAGCAGGTGGCCGCCGAACTGGTCGCCGACCATCCACTCCCACGGGTAGAGCTTGAAGATCGTCTTGATCTCGCGGTCCTGCTCGTCGACGAACCGGCTGCTGCGGCCGAGCCGACCCGGGTCCCAGCCGATCTCCTCCATCGGCAGGCAGACCGTGTGGTGACCGGCCAGCTCGGCGCATTCCTGGAGGTAGCTGACGGTGACGTAGTCTTCGCCGATCTCGTCGGCGGTGGTGAACGCGAGGTGCAGCGGGCCGCTGATCGGGTGCTTGCGCCAGGCGTCGACCAGCCGCTCGTGCAGCGAGTTCCACTGGTCGGCGTCGGGGAACCGGTCCTCCAGCCAGAACCATTGCGGGCCGGCCGCCTCCAGCAGCGATGTGGGGGTGTCCGCGTTGTACTCCAGCAGCCGGGCTGGGCCGGAGCCGTCGTAGCGCAGGTCGAACCGGCCGTAGAGGCTGATCTCGCGGTCGCGGTCGCGCCATGACTGCTCGATCAGCTGGATGACCCGTGAGTCGGTGATGCCGTAGTCGGCGTACCGGCGGGTGGCGACGACGTGCTCGACCGCGTCCAGGCACAGTTCGTGCAGCTCGGCGACGACCTCCTCCAGCCGCTCGACCTCGGCCAGGCTGAACTCGTAGTACGCCGACTCGTCCCAGTACGTCGTGGGCCGGCCGGACTCATCGGGCAGCACCGCGTAATGCAGGCCCTGCTCCTCGACGATGCGCTGCCAGTCCGGCCGGGGTTGGGTGACGACCCTTCGCATCAGCTTCCGCCGCCGAAGTGGCTGCCGAATCCGCCGCGAGTGAACGACCCACCGGTGACCTTTCCGGTGCCGCCGCCTCCGTGGCCGCCGTAGTACCAGCGTCCGTGCCCGCCCGAGCGGCAGTAGCTGGAGTCGATGCGCTGCATGGTGTTGGGATCGACACAGTCACGCCGGTTGTCGCGGTAGACGGCGAAGCCGCAGCAGCCGAGCACGATGACGCCGATCACCCCGTACGCGACGTGCTTGGACTTGAACTTCCGTTGCGGCTGGGCGGCTTGCACCGGCGTGGGCGTTGTCATCTGCACCCCTCCGCGTCGCCGTTTGCGACGACGCTTCCTCCCCGCGCTGTTGGTCATGAGCGGCGAGGATACCCGGACCCCACAACCCTTGCGCAGGTCAGCTAATCTTCCGCGCCATGAGTGATGTGCTCGACGGCCTCGTCGGCTCGGTTGCGTTCACCGGGGTCGGCGTACTGCTGCTGCTCGGCGGGTTTCTGCTGGTCGACTGGCTGACGCCGGGGACGCTGCGCCACCAGATCTGGAGCGAGCGCAACCGCAACGCGTCGCTCTTCCTCGCCTCGGCGTTGGTCGGCGTGGGCGCGATCGCGTTCACCTCGATCATGACCACGTACGCCGAGTTCTGGGTCGGCCTGGTGTCGACCGCCGTCTACGGCGTTCTCGGACTGCTCCTGATGGCGGGCGCGTTCTGGCTGCTCGATCTGCTGACGCCGGGCAAGCTGGGCGAGGTCATCGTCGATCCCGAGCCGCACCCGGCGGTGTGGGTGAGCGCGGCCGCGAACGGAGCCATCGCCGCGATCGTCTGCGCCGCCATCGCGTAGCCGCGCACCGGGGCGGCCGGGTGAGGTACCCCGACCGCCCTGGCGTCGCGCGGCTCAGACTGCCAGTGCGGCGACCTCCGCCGCGGTCAGGGCCCGGTCGTAGACGATGACGTCGTCGACGACCCCGGTGAGCGAGTTGCCGATCTTGCCGATGGTCCGCATCGGCAGGTTGATCCGAACCGACAGTTTCTCCGAGAACACCCCGTCGACGTACAGCGACGTTCCGGTGGTGTCGCCGACGAATGCCAGGTGATGCCAGCTGCCGTCGGCGGGCAGCGTGTAGCTGTAGGAGTAGTCCGCGACGCCGAGCTTGGACAGACCCACCCGGCCGGTGCTGAGCTGTTTGGTGCGCAGGCTGAATTGGGGTGAGTGCATGAGCACCTCGGCGGGCTGACCGAGATCGGTGCGCTGAACCCAGACGGCCGCCGTCCAGTTGCCCGAGATGTCGGGTTGTTCCAGGTAGAGGAAGTCGTCTCCGCCGTGGAACCGCAGCCCGGTTCCGTTCTTCCCGGCCTCCCGCGACGGTCCCTTGAACCCGCCCTGGTCGCCCAGGCCGGAGCCGTCGGTGGCGCTGACGGCGTCGACGTCGTCGAGCGCGAGCGCGGCGACCAGACCCTGGTAGAGCGATCCGACGGCGGTCGGACCCAGGGCTCGGCGATAGATCTTCAGGTCGTCGAGCTGGCCGTTGATCGACTTGGTGGTGCCGCCCAGCCATTTCATCGGCAGCGAGAACCCGTGCGGGATGGTGTCGGTGGCGGCCCCGTTGACGTAGAGCGTGGTCAGCGTCGAGGTGCCGACGATGGCCAGGTGCGTCCAGGTGCCGACGGGTGCGCTGTAGTTGAACGCCCAGTCGGCCACGCCGTACTCGGTGAGCCCGACCTTGCCGCCGGTGTCCACCTGCTCGAGGCGTACGCCGAACTTGGCCGAGTCGAGCAGTTTGGCGGCGTTGGTGCCGCTGCTGCCTCGGTTGACCCAGAACGACAGCGTCCAGTCGGGGGCCAGATCCTTCGCCCCGATGTAGACGCGGTCCGATCCGCCGTGGAACTCCAGCGCCCCGCTGTTGCGGCCGGTGACGTACGCGGGCGCGCCGTAGATCGTCCCGTCGTTGCCCGCGCCGGAATAGTCGGCGGTGGAGGACTCGAACCGGTAGCCGAGGACCTGGCCGGTGCCGTAGCCGGGCGCGTTGCCGACGGCGGCCGCGGCCGTGGTGAACGCGGCGTACGAGGAGCGTTGCGGGCTGCCCCAGATGCGTTCGGCGAAGACCTTCAGGGTGGTGGAGATCTCCCGGTCGAGTTGTTCCTCTGGCACCGCCGGCGTGAACAGGCCGTCGCACCAGACGTGCAGCTTCGCGCCGAGCAGGTGCGGATCGTCGGGGTCCGTGAGCCGTCCCTCGGCGGCGGTGCTCCAGATCCACGGTTGCCAGTTGAGGTAGAGGTCGGCGTCGTCGGGGGCGCTGCGGCCCGGGATGATGTACAGGTAGTGGTAGGACGAGTTGACGATGTCGAAGCCGGCGTCCGACTTGGACTGGATGCCGTTCTCCCCCAGCCACGCGTCGTAGACGATGTCGTTGTCGATCGGTTTGCTGCCGACGTAGTCGAACCACTCCCACACCCGGGTCTTCTTGCCTTCGGCCTTCAGATGGGTGTTGAGCGCGTTGATGAAGTCCCGGTACAGGTCGCCGGGGTCGGAGTAGCCCAGCGCGGCGGCCTTCGCCACGATCTCGGCGCACGAGTTGAGCGCCAGGAGTTGGTTGGCCCGGGACTTCGTGAAGTAGGTGTACTCGTCGGCGCCGATGTGGAAGGTGTCGGCGTCGAAGAGCGGCACGAACTCGTCGATCAGCGACTCCACGAACGGCAGGGTGTCGGGGTTGGTCAGGTCGAGATCGCCGGTGGCCCGCATGTTCGGGCAGGTGTGCAGCAGGTCGGGGCGGGCGGCGGTCAGGGCGATGGCGTGCGCGGGGACGTCGATCTCCGGGATGATCGTGACGTGGTAGCGGTGGGCGTAGGCGACCAGATCGGTGATCTGGGCCTTGGTGTAGTGGTCCGGTGAGGTCAGCCCCGGCACCGAGCTTTCGATCCGGAAGCCCTGGTCGTCGCTGAGGTGCAGGTGCAGTGTGTTCATCTTCAGCCAGGCGAGCTGGCGGACGTACTGCTGGAGGAAGGCGACGCTGAAGAATCGGCGGGCGGTGTCCAGCATCAGCCCGCGCTCCCGGTAGGCGGGCTGGTCCAGGAAGGTGCCGTAGGGCATGGCCCGGCGGCTCTCCCCCTCCTGCTTGAGCACCTGCAGGGCGGTACGCGTGCCGTAGAAGACGCCGGTGGCGGCGGTGCCCCGGATGTCGACCGTCGATCCGATGGTGAGCTGGTAGCCCTCGTCGCCGATGCCGGTCAGGGTCGAGTCGACGGTGAGGACGATGTCGCCGGCCACCGCCGCGGAGGTGGTGATGGGTAACGCCAGCCCGGTGAGGTCCAGCAGGTCCTCGGCGAGGACGGCCGCCTCGACGCTGAGCGCCGGGGAGGCCACGACGATGTGGGCGCTGCCGGCCAGCGTGAAGGTGCCGGTCGCGGCGGTCCAGCTCTGCGGGTTCGGGACGACGATCGGCGGGGTCGGGTCGGCGTATGCGGTGGTCGTGGGGACGGCCACCACCGATCCGAGGAGCAGGACGGGGACGGCGAGGCGGGTCAGGAAGGATCTCTGCACGGTGTCACTCCTTCGATCGGGCTCAGGGCAGGACGGTGACCTGGGCCTCGGCGTAGTGGGTGGCGATCGTTTGCAGGTCGGAGATCGTCAGCGGGGTCAGCCCGTTGTTCCAGGTGGTCCACTGGCCCTGGGTACGCACCGCGTCCAGGCCCAGCACCGCCTGCTCGCCGAGGGCGGCGTACCCGTCGGCGGGGTTCCACGCCTCGTCGATGGTGTTGTCGCCCAGCGTGTAGCCGGTGAAGCCGTACTCGGTGAGCTTGGCGGCGATGCCCGCGTTGGCGAAGCCGCCGAAGTTCTTGCTCGTGTTGACGTGCACCGGCAGGGTGGTCAGGTCGACGCCGGTGAAGTACGCGTTCACGGCGGTCTGCGCCGCGTTGAGGATGCGTCCCTCCACAATGGTCTTGGCGCTTTCGCCCTGGAAGAATAGGACGGGCAGCTCGCCTTCGGCCGATTCGTAGAACGGATGCGCCACGAGGTAGGGGTTCAAGGCGACGCCCCGGATCACCTGGCCGCCGACGGCCAGCGCCGTCTCGTTCTTCTTGTAGTAGGCGACCGCGAGGTAGATGCCGAGGTTGTCCACCGCGTAGTAGGAGCCGGCGGTGAAGGTCGCCCGGGTGGTCACCGCCGGGACGTCGGCGGCGATGGCGGTGTTGAACGCGGTGACCTGCTCGGGCACCAGCCCGGACTCCCAGTCCTGGATGGTCCGGGTGCCGGATTCCAGCGGCAGGTCGGAGAAGTCCGGGATGTGGCTGTTGAGCAGGCTGATGTCGTCGGCCGAGCCGCCACCCGGGTAGATCGCGTACATGTCGCCCTGATGGAACCCGGTGCCGGCGCTGCCGGACCAGACGACCTGCCGGGCGGTGTTCTCCCCACCGGAGCTGCCGGAGCTGCCCATCATGACGACGGTCTGGGTGTTGTGCCGGTCGAGGAAGTCCCGGTACTGGGTGGGCAGGGCGAGGAGTTTGATCCAGGCGACACCGGGCGTGATCGACCCGTCGAAGCCCAGCGTGGTGTACGCGCTGTAGCCGCTGGCGTTGGCGGTGTCCAGGACGGTCTTCAGCTCGTAGACGGAGTCGAAGGAGACCAGGAAGTGCAGGGGCAGGACCGGTGCCTGCATCGCCCGGGTGAGGTAGGGCGCCGACTGGACGCCGGGTGCGAAGGCGACGGTGTCGAAGGTACGCGTCGAGCCCAGGGCGGTGTCGAGGCTGCTGATCGTGGCGTCGATGGCGGCGTCGAGGAAGCCGGGCGTCGCGCGTACGGGGTTGGGGCCGGAGCCCGGTGCGCTCGTCGTCCAGGACGGGCCGGCCGACTGGGACAGTTCTTGGACCGATTTGAGCACGTTGTACTCGGCGCTCAGTCCACCGTCCATGGTGTACACGGGGAAGGTGTTGTACTGGTCCAGGGCGATTCCGAAGACGTGCAGCTCGCCAGTGGCGGGGACCCGGAAGAACGTCTGATAGTTCTCCCAGCTGCTGCCGTCGCTGAGCACCGTGCGCAGGAATACTCCGTACGCCCCGGCGGGCATGGCGGCGCCGACCGCCCACAGCGCGCCGGTGTGGCCGTGCGTCGTCCCGGCGGCCATCGTGACCCCGGACTCGGCCTCGGTGAACTCCCGGTACGCCGGGTCGGTCAGGCCCCAGACGATGGCGTACACGTGGTCGACGGTGACGGCTGCGGCGGTGGTGTTGGTCAGGGTGTAGCTCAGCTGGGGGGTGCTGCCGTTGCCGTACGCCGCCGCGTCGGTGTGCACGGCGCTGACGGCGACGTCGGGCGTGACGGCCTGGGTGATCGGCGTGCCGTAGACCTCGAAGTCGGTCAGGTGGGCGCTGGCGTTGGCGGAGTCGGCGACGATGTTCACCCGCACGTAGCGGGCGACGCCGGTCACGAGGATGGTCTCGCCGGGGTCGGCGGCTGGGGTGTCGTCGAACTTCCAGGCGATCGGCGCCGACCAGTTCACTGCGTCGAGGCTTCCGCGCACGTAGTAGTGGTAGTAGCGGCTGCCGTCCACATAGTTGCGGTTGACCACGCTGCTGAGCGAGTAGACGCCTTGCAGGTCCACCTGCCACCAGGCGTTCTTGCCGCCGAGCAGGACGGAGTCGAAGTAGCCGCCGCCGTTGGTGGCGTCGGCGTCGTTGGCCAGTTCGGGGTTGAGCCCGGAGGAGGTGACCGGTTTGCCGAGGCTGAGCAGGGTGGGGCTGGCGGTGGCCGGGGACGGCGCGGTGAGCAGCGCTCCCGCCAGCAGGCAGACGGCGGCCAGGATCGTTCTTCGTGCTCGCACAGCGACTCCTTGACGTGGGGGGATCGGGACTCGTGCGGATCAGGAAGCAGCGGGGAGGAGCGGGGAGGAGCGGGATGTCGCGTCAGAGGGTTACGGGCACCACGGCGCCGGTGCGGCGGGCGTGTTCGGCGGCGAACACGGTCAGATGGGAGCGCAGCGAGTCCTCGCCGCCGGACAGGATTCGGCTCGGGTCGCCTGCGGCCACGGCGTCCACGAACGCGGTCACCAGGCGGGCGTCGCCGCCGCCGTGCCCGCCGCTGGCCGTGTGGTCGCCGAAGGCGCCGACCGGGATGCGTTCGGTCGACCGGGTGAGGAAGTCGTGGATCTCGATGGTTTCGCCGTCGCACCGCAGTTCGCCCTGGCTGCCGAAGACCCGGGTGCTGCGGTGGTTGGCCTCGCTGAAGGCGATCATGGTGAACGATCCGGTGGCCCCGTTCGCGAACTCCAGGTTGACGACCTGGTGGTCCACGACGTCGTTCGCGCCCGCGTACACGCATTCGCCGTAGGGGCCTTCGCGCAGCGCCTGGTCCAGGGCGGCCGGGGTGAACTGGTCGATGACGGCGCTCAACGGCCAGTCGTGGTGCCCGCCGTCGAGCAGCCCTCGATACAGCCGGGGTGCCGAGTACGCGCATGTGCGCTCCACCGGGCAGTCGACGCATCGTGCGGTGGCACCGGCCGGCCGCTGCTCGGGGGTAAAGTGGGCCAGCCCGCCGAAGCTGGACACGCGGGCGACGGACTGCCCCATGACGTACTGGAGCCAGTCGATGTCGTGGCAGGACTTGGTCAGCAGCGCGAAGTTGCTCGCCGCCTCGTCGCGCCAGTTGCCGCGGACGTAGGAGTGGGCGTGGTGCCAGAATCCGATCGGCTCCAGGTGCTGGATGGACACGATCTGCCCCAGCCGGCCGGAGTCGATGATGCTCTTCACTCCGGTCGTGTAGGGCGCGTACCGCAGCACGTGGCCGACCGCCAGAATGACGCCGGCTTGTTCGGCCGCCGCCACGATGAGCCGGCATTCGTCCGGCGTACGCGCGATCGGCTTCTCCAGCAGCAGGTGGTAGCCCTGCTCGGCGAAGGCGACGGACGGCTCTACGTGGTCGTCGTCGAGGGTGGCGATGACGACGGCGTCGGCGATCTTCCCCGCCTCCCCGGTACGGCCGGCGGCGGCGAGGTCCCGCCAGTCGGCAAACGCGAGGGCAGGGTCGATGTCGTGTTCGGCGACGAAACGGGCCCGGCGGGCCGCGTTCGGCTCGGCGACGGCCACGACGGCGGCCTGCGGGTCATCGGCGGCCCAGCGGGCGTAGGCACTGCCTCGATTCCCCGCGCCGACAACAGCGATGCGCACCGTGGACACTAGTGACTCCGATCTTTCGGGGTTTGTTCGGCGGTCTCGGTCAGCAGCCAGCACCGCGCCCAGCGGGCGCCCTGGGTGACCTGGGGTGGTTCCTGGTCGCGGCAGATCGGCCGGGCGACTGGGCACCGGGGGTGGAACCGGCAGCCCGATGGTGGGTCGATCAGGCTCGGCGGCTCGCCGAGTTGCTGCTCGGCGTCGAACAGCTGCTGCCGGCCGGTCGCGGCGTCCGGGTCGGGGGTGGAGGCCAGGAGCAGCTGGGTGTAGGGGTGCAGCGGCGTGTCCACGAGGTCGGCGGCCGGTCCCGACTCGACCATCTGCCCGGCGTACATCACGGTGATCTGGTCGGCGAGATAGCGGGCGCTGGCGATGTCGTGCGTGATGTAGAGCAGGGCCAGACCGCTGTCGCGCAGGTCGGCCAGCAGGTTCAGCAGGTCGAGCCGGATGGAGACGTCCAGCATGGACACCGGCTCGTCGCCGAGCAGTACCGACGGCTCGACGGCCAGCGCGCGAGCGATGACGATCCGCTGCCGCTGCCCGCCGGACAGCTCGTCGGGGAACTTCGCCGCGAACTCGGCCGCCGGGGTGAGGTTCACCCGTTCCAGCAGCGCGTGGACGGCTGCGGTGACGTCCGCCTGGGTACGCGCGTGGCCGTGCAGCTTCAGCGCCCGGCCGAGGATGTAGCCGACTCGTTTGAGCCGGTTGAGCGAGCTGAACGGGTCTTGGAAGACCAGTTGCACGTCGTGGTAGTAGGCCTTGGAGGTTCCGCGGACCGGTGTGCCGCGTAACTGGATCTGCCCGTCGGTCGGCGGGTAGTAGCCGGCGAGCAGCCGGGCCAGGGTGGTCTTGCCGCTGCCGCTCTCCCCCACCAGGGCGATGGCCTGGCCGGGACGCAATGCCAGCGACGCGTCCTCGACGGCCCGTACGACGCGCCGCCTGCCGAGGCTGTCGTGGACGGTGAAGTGTTTGGTGACCGCGACGGCCGCCAGGACCGGTTCCGGGGTCATGCGCGTTCCTCCAGGTGACAGGCGACCTGGCCGTCCATGCCGGACAGTTCGGGTCGGTCGGTGACGCAGGCCGGCATCGCGTGGGGGCACCGCGGGTGGAAGGCGCAGCCGTCCGGGAGGCGTCGCAGGTCGGCGGGCGCGCCGGCGATCCCCTCGCGGCGTACGCGGGGGCCGTGCAACGGCGGGAACGAGTCCCGCAACGCTCGGGTGTAGGGGTGTTTGGGCTGCGACCGGATCTGGTCGGCTGTCCCGGTTTCGACGATGCGCCCGGCGTACATGACGGCGACCCGGTCGGCGAAGTCGAGCAGCAGTGCCAGATCGTGGGTGACGAACACGACGGCGAAGTCGAGTTCGTCCTGCAGTCGCAGCACCTGGCTGAGGATCTGCCGCTGCATCACCACGTCCACGGCGGTGGTCGGCTCGTCCATCACGACGAGATCGGCACCGCAGGCCAGGGCCAGGGCGATCGTGGCGCGCTGCCGCATGCCGCCGGACATCTCGTGGGGGAAGCTGCGTACGCGGTCGGCGGGGATGCCGACCATGCCGAGCAGTTCGGCGGCGCGGGCTGCGGCGGCGGCCTTGGACAGCGATCGATCGTGTACCCGTAGGACGTCGATGAACTGGGTGCCGAGCCGGGTGACCGGGTTCAGGGCGTCCATCGCGCTCTGCAGGACGATCGCCAGCTGGGTCCAGCGCTTCGACCGCAAGGTCTTCTCCGGCAACGGGACCAGGTCGACCGGTGCGCTGCCGTCGGCGTACCACAGCAGTTGCCCGTCGGTGATGGTCGCGGGTGGCCGAGCCAGCCGGATCAGCGCGTGGACCAGGGTGGATTTGCCGCAGCCGGATTCGCCGGCGATGCCGAGGATCTCGCCGCGGCGCACGGTGAGGTCGACGTCGACGCAGGCCGGGACGGGTCCGGTGGCGGTCTGGTACGCGACGCTGAGCCCGCGCGCGGACAGTAGGGGTGGTTTCATCGCGCACCTGCCTTGCTCGCGGCGGCCATCCGCCGGACGACGGCCCGACGGGCCATGCGCAGCTTGGGATTGGCGAGTTCGTCGACGCCGAAGTTGACCAGCGCGGTGGCCGTGCCCAGCAGGGCGATGGCCAGGCCGGGCGGGATGAACCACCACCACATCCCGGCGAGCACGGCACCGGAGTTCTGGACGTCGCCGAGCATCGTGCCCCAGCTGACGGCGTCGGCGTTGCCGATGCCCAGGAAGTGCAGCGCCGCCTCGGCGAACACGCCGGCCACGACCGCGTTGAGGAGCAGGGTGAAGATCCAGCCCGACAGGTGCGGCAGCACTTCGGCGAAGATCAGTCGCGGCCGGCTCTCGCCGATCATCCGGGCGGCGGCCACGAAGTCGCGGTTGCGCAGGCTCAGCGTCTGCGCACGGATGGCGCGCGCCTCGGCCGGCCAGCCGAAGATCCCGATGATCAGGGCGATGCCGAGCAGACCGGCGCCCTCCAGGTAGCCGGCGACGATCAGGGTCAGCGCGAACACCGGCAACACCAGGAACAGGTTGATGAACGCGTTGAGGATCAGGTCCGCGATCCCGCCCAGGAAACCGGCGGTCACCCCGACGACCAGCGCGATCGCCGTCATCAGCAGCCCGGCCACCGCGCCCACGAACACCGAGCCGCGGGCGCCGAGGATCAGTTGCGCGAAGACGTCCTGGCCGGAGGCGTCGGTGCCCAGCCAATGCGCGCCGCTCGGCGCGGCGCGCACCGCTTCCGGGTCGACGTGATGCGGGTCCAGGCCCAAGGCCCCGGTGAGCAGCGGGCCGAAGATCGCCACCAGGAGATACGCCGTGAGCAGCGCGACGCCGACGCGAACCTTCGCGCTGTCGCCTAGATAACGCCGCATCTACCTCGCCTCCCGGGTACGCGGATCGAGCAGCACGTAGACGGAGTCGGCCACGAAGTTGGCCGCCAGGGTCGTGATGGTCAGCAGCAGGAAGACCGCCTGCATGACGGGGAAGTCGTGGGCGGTCACGGAGGTGACCAGCAGCCCGCCCATGCCGGGGTAGCCGAAGACCACCTCGGTGACGATCACCCCGCCGACCACCCCGCCCAGGGCCTGCGCCAGTCCGGTGACGCTGGGCAGCATCGCGTTGCGGGCGGCGTATCGGAGCAGGACCTGGCGCGACGGCAGCCCTTTGGCCCGGGCCAACAGCACGTAGTCCTCGGTGACCGTGGTGACCATCATGTTGCGCATGCCGATGAGCCAGCCGGCGAATCCGACGAAGACCATCGTCGCCACCGGGAGGAAGCCGTAGTGCAGCACGCTCGCCGCGAATTCCAGGTTGACCCCGGGTTCGAGGGAGTTGTCGTAGGAGCCTTGCAGCGGGAACCAGTTCAGCCGGTATGCGAACAGGTACAGCGCGAGCAGGGCGATCCAGAAGTAGGGCAGCGCGCCGAGGAAGGCCGACACCGGCAGGGCGATCGAGTCCCGGCGGCTGCCGGGCTTCGCCCCCGCGGCGACCCCGAGCAGTACGCCGACGGTGAAGCCGAGCAGCGCGGTCGTGCCCGCCAGCAGCAGGGTCCACGGCAGCGCCTGCCCGATGAGGTCGGCGACCGGCACCGGATAGAAATGCACGGACAGGCCGAAGTCGCCGTGGAGCACGTTGCCGAGGTAGTCCAGGTACTGGCCGAGCAGGTCTTTGCGGGGATCGCCGAAGAAGGCCCGGTAGGAGTCGATGACGCTCTGCGGCGGCAGTTGGCCGGTCTGCTGCTGGACCTGCCGGATCAGCACGTCCGCCGGGTCGCCGGGCATGAACCGGGGGATGACGAAGTTCAGCGTCGCCGCCGCCCATGCCGTGAGGGCGTACACCCCCAACCGGCGCGCGAGGAAGAGCCACCCCGGGCGGCGGGCGGAACCCGTCCGCCGCCCGGGACTAGGGCTGGCGGTCACGCCGGCTCCAGTTGGAGAAGGATCATCTGGGCGTCAGCCGGGACGTACGGCGAGTTGACGTAGTCGGCGTGCACCGGGTCCGCGGGGAAGCCCTGCCATGAGGTGGTGTTGACCAGCGAGTACCAGCCGCCGCCGCGAGTCGTGAAGTACGGCACCTGGTCGTAGACGATGCGTTCGAGCTGCAGGGCCAGTTCCTTGACTTTCGCCGTGTCCGCCGGGTCGGTCGTCTTGAGCTGGTCCACCAGCGTCTTGGTGGCCGGGTCGGACCAGTTCGCCAGGTTCGTCTCACCGGCCGCGCCGAGCCAGCTGAACGCGTCGGCGAAGCCCTGCGCGCCCGGGGTGAAGCGGAACGCGGCGTTCGCCTGCGCCTTGACGGCCTGCCCGTACTGGTCGCTCTTGGGGGTGATCAGCGTGATGTCCAGGCCGAGGTTGTCCTTGAGCTGGGATTTGATGGCCCGGTAGATCGGGGCGGCCGGCTGCCAGTCGACCGGGTACGCCACGGTGATCGGGTACGCCTTGCCGTCCTTGGTCAGCTTGCCGCCCTGGATCGTCCAGCCGCCCTGAGCCAGTTCCTGCTTGGCCGCGTCCACGTTGAGGGTGCGTTGCTTGCCGCCCTGGCATTCGGGGATCAGGTAGTCGTCGGCGTACCGGGCGGCGGCGAAGCCGCAGGGGCTGCCGTCGGGCAGCGGTTCCAGCTTGCCGAAGCCGGAGCTGTCGATGGCGTACGCCACCGCGCGGCGGGCGTGCACGTCGGTGAAGGGCGCCTTGGCGGTGTCGAAGACGAACGACTCGCCGCCGCCGTGCGGGATCACGGAAGACTTGTGGTTGGCCGGGTCCTTGGCCACGTAGTCGGTCTCGGCGGTCGGCCAGCCCGCGCCGCTCCACATCAGTTCGTTGTTGAGCATCTGGAGCTGGAAGGTGGTGGTGGCGTGCACCGGGATCTGCACGTGCTTGACCTTCGCCGGGCCGATCCACGCGTCGGCCCGCACGTCGAAGTAGGCCACCTGGGGCTTGACCGAGGTGAGCTGGAGCAGGCCGGATCCGATCGGCTGGGGGTTGGTCCACGTGGCCAGGTCCTTGCCGGTCCAGTCCTTCTTGGACACGATCGGCGCGCCGGCCAGATACCGCAGTTGGTCGTACGCGACGTCGGCGAAGGTGAGCACGACCGTGTGCTCGTCCGGGGTCGCGACCGCGGTGTAGGCCCCGCCCCACGGGTTGAGTTCCTTGTGCTCCAACGGAACGTTCAGGGTGAACGCCACGTCGGCTGAGGTGAGCGGGGTGCCGTCGGAGAACTTCACGTCGTCGCGCAGGGCGAGGGTCAGGGTCTTGCCGCCGTCGCTCCACTGCCAGGACTTGGCCAGCCACGGCTTCTGCGGCTGCTCCGGGTGCTGGTAGTCCAGGCGGACCAGGCCGTCGTAGATGTAGCGCAGCCCTGGGCCCTTGGCGCCGGGCGAGAACGGGTTGTAGTTGTCGATCCAGGTGGTGGCGTCGTCGCTCGTGTCGATGATGATCGTGTCGGCGCCGTTGGCCGAGGGTCTCTTCGTCGCGCTGCAGCCCGTCGCGGCGACGGCGGTCGCCAGGACGAGCACGCCGGCCAGATATCGCTTCATCGGTTGCCTTCCGGGGGTGGGGGCGTTGCGGGATGGTGCGGAGTCGTCGAGGGGGACTCGTGGTGGCGGGCTTCGGGAGGGGTTGGTCAGCCGACCGGCAGCGCGGCGACGCGCGTACCGGGCAGGCGGCTGAGCGCGGCGGCCAGTTCCCCGATGTCCAGCCGGTGCAGCGCGCGGTTCCAGGCGACGATCTGCTGGGCTGATCCGCTGGCACGCAGGGCTTGTGCCGCGCGGTAGCACGGCGCCGTGGACGGTTCGCGGTATACCTCGTCGACGGTGGAGTCGACGGGGGTGACCTCGGTGAAGCCGTCGGCCCGCAACGCGGCCAGCAGGCTCGCCTCGTGCTGGGGTCCGCCGACGTTGCGGGTCACGTTCAACGCCACCGGCAGGGTGCGGAGGTCGGCCGGGCTCAGGCCGAGGCAGAGCTGGGCGATCCGGTGCAGCCGGGCCACGATGCCGGCGGAGTCGGCGAGTTGCCAGTAGACGAAGGGCAACTGCCCGGTCCTGGTCTCGGCGACCGGATGGGTGAGCAGGTACGGGTTGGCGGCGATGCCGGTGACCGCGATCTTGTTCTTGGCCAGCAACGCCGTATGGGCAACGCTGCCCACGTCGTACATGGCCAGGTAGTCGGGTGCGGTGAGCAGGTAGCCGGCGATGCCCAGGACGGCCAGTCCGGCGGCGAATCCGCCCAGTGCCTCGTCGGCGAGGCCGCTTTCCCAGTCGGCGATGGGCAGCGGCGGTTCTTCCAGCGCGTGGCCGTCGAGGTCGGCGATCGTCTGACGGAGCCAGACGTCGTCCAGCCGGCTGCCGCAGTCGGGCCAGGTGACGAGGGTGTCGCCGGGCGCGATCCGGTCCCGGTGCGCCCCCGGGCGGCGGCCGAACTGTCCACTCGCGCCGGTCGCGCCGAGCACGACGACGTGGCGGACTCGGTGCCGCCGCAGGAAAGCGGCGTACTGGGGCGGCAGGTTCAGCAGCTTGATCCAGGCGACCGCGACGCCGGGCATCGACTCGTCATAGCCCAGCGTCGCGTACGCGGGCAGCCCGGCTGCCCCGGCGCTGTCGAGGACTTCTTGTGTGCCGGCGATGGTGTGGGTGCTGAGCAGGAAGTGCACCGGCAGGAAGGGTGCGTCCAGGGCGTGGCAGACGTAGGAGGCCGACGAGACGCCGGTGCCCAGGACGACGGTGTCGACCTCGGTGTCCGCGCCGAGTAGGTCGTCGTAGTACGCCACGGTCCGGTCGAGGGATGCGGCCAGGAAGTCCGGGCCGCCGAGCACGGGGTTCGGGCCCATCCCGGGCGCCTGGACCTCCCAGGTGTGGGCGACCCCGCCGGCCAGGTTGGCCAGCGACTGGGCGACGCCGTACTCGGCGCTCATCCCGCCGTCCAGCAGGTACACCGGCACGCCGTCGTGCGAGGTGGTGTCGATTTCGTAGAGCGCAAGCGCGGCCATGGCGCCCCCTCAGGGATTATCGAATGGCCCTTTACAAAATCGAACGGTAGAGAGGGACGCCACTTCCTGTCAAGATCCCCCGTTCGGCCAGCCGATCATGGTCAGCCGGGCCGGATCGGGGCATACGGCACCCGCGCCGAGGTCGGCGCCGGCCGGTGTGCGCTGGTCAGCCGCCGAGGTCGGCGAGCAGCGTCGGCTCCAGCACGTCGAGGGCCAGCCGAAGGGCGCCGGCCACCACCGCACGGCCGCCGAGCGCGGAAACCGCCAGCCGGGGCGGCTGCGCGGTCAGCCAGCCGAGCCGATCGGCCAGCGGGTCGATCAGATCGTGCCCGGCGTCGGCCACCCCGCCGCCGATGACCACCAGTTCCGGGGCGAGCAGCATCGACACCGCCGCGATCGCGCGGGCGGCCCGGTCGATCGCGTAGTCGCGGATGCGAACCGCATCGGCCTCGCCCGCGACCGCCGCCCGCAGGATGTCCTCGGGTTCGCGGGGCGGCCGGGCCGGATACATCTCGCGCTGGGCCCGGCGCATCAGCGCGCCGATGCCCTCGGCCGCGTGATCCACCGTGAGCAGGCTGAGGAAGCCCATCTCCCCCGCGCTGCCGTCGTACCCGCGCACCAGTTCGCCGCCGAGGATGATGCCCGCGCCGAGCCGTTCACCGGACAGCACGAAGACCATGTCGCGGGCGTCGCTGGCCACCCCGAGCCAGCGTTCCCCGAGCGCGGCGAGGTTGGCGTCGTTGTCGACGGTCACCGGGCAGCCCAGCACCCGGCTCAGCGAACCGCCGAGGCGGGCCCCGGACAGGCTGGGCAGCACCGCCGACTCGCGCACCTCGTCACCGTCGGCCACCACACCCGGTACGCCGACCGCGACCGCGCCGAGCCGCTCGCCTCCGGCGGCCTGCCGGATGACCCGCGTCAACGCGGTGAGCCGGCCGTCGCGTCCGGCGGCCGGGTCGACGACTGCCTCGACCTCGCCGACCGTCTCGCCCCGCAGGTCGGCCGCGACGGCCCGGACCCGCTGGCTGCCGATGTCGACCCCGACGACCACGGCGGCTCGCGTACGCAGTCCGTAGCGGCGGGCCGGTCGTCCCCGCGCCCGGCTGCTGCCCGCCGTCGGCGCGTCCTCGTGCGGATCGACCAGACCGAGCGCGAGCAGGTCGTCCACCACGGCGTCGACGGTCGGCCGGGACAGCTTCGCGGCTTGCGCCAGTTCGGCCACGCGGCTGGGCTGCCCGGAGGTGCGCAGCAGATCGAGCACACGCTGGGCGTTGATGCGGCGCAGCAACATCTGCGTGGCGGGCGGCGTCTCGGTCACCGGTGACCCCCGAATTCAGTAGGTGCCTTGCGAATAGTAGCGGCAACCCCCAAACGCGTGCCGACAGATGGTTGTGTGCGGGTCGGCTCGACGGAACGTTGAGCTGTTCGGCCTAAGCTGGCGGCGTGGGGGATGTCTACGTCATCGAGACCGGGGTCGTCGAACTCGTCGAGGACCCCGACGAGCCGGACGCCTGGACGCTGGTCGTCAACGGCATGCCGCAGTCGCACGTGAACCTCGCCGACCCGGTGATGATCGCGTTCGACTACGTCCGCCGATCGCTCAAGATGGTCGAGCTGACGCTGCCCGCCGGGCCGTTGCGCGTACTGCATCTGGGCGGCGGCGGGCTGAGCCTGCCGCGCTGCCTGTCGCTACTGCGGCCGGGCAGCGAACAGACCGTCGTCGAGATCGATCCGCTGCTGGCCGACCTGGTCGCCGAGAAGCTGCCGCTGCACCCCGACTCCGGGATAACCGTCACCATCGGCGACGCCAAGGACGCGCTGGCCGCCGCTGCGCCGCAGGAGTACGACCTGATCATCGCGGACGTCTTCACCGGGTCGGCGGTCCCCCGGCACGTGACGAACGCCCAGTTCGTGAAGCTGGCGGCGGCCGCGCTGGCACCTGGCGGGCTGTATCTGGCAAACGTGATCGACGGCCGGCCGCTGATCTTCCTGCGCGGCCTGATCCAGGCCGTCCGCGACGCGTTCGGTGACACGGTGGTCGCCGCGGAGGAAGACGTCTTCGCCGAGCAGCTGCGCGGCAACTTCCTGGTCACGGGCTCGGACCGGGATCTGCGCGTGCTGACCGAGCTGCCCGAGGACGACCCCTACGACCTCGTCGTCAAGCGGGGCAAGGAGTTGAGCCGGTTCCTGGCCGGGGAAATGCCTAACCGCTGATCTCGTTGCCGGGGTGGGCGAGGTCGTAGGCGTCGCGGGCTTCGGCGATGACCTCCTTGTGCGCCGCCGACCAGTCGGTGAGCTGCCGGACCAGGTGGGTCAGGCTCGCGCCGAGCTCGGTCAACCGGTAGTCGACCTGCGCGGGGACCGTCGGATAGACCGTGCGCACCACCAGGCCGTCGCGCTCCAATCGGCGTACCGACAGGGTGAGCATGCGCTGGGAGATGCCGTGGATCGCGCGCTGCAGTTCCCGAAAGCGCCGCGGCCCGCTGGCGAGTTCGACGATCACCAGCACCGACCACTTGTCGCCGAGGCGCGCCAGCACGTCGCGGATGCCGCAGTCCGGGTGGTCCTCGTGCCCGCAGGGTTCCAGGTCGGCCACCAGGGTGGTTACCGCGGTGTGCGTCACTGACATCAAACTGCCTCCTTGTCGCCGCTGTGCGGGCATCTCAGGATCGAGACATGACTGACACGATCTTGGTGACCGGGGCGAGCGGGAATCTCGGCCGGGCCACCCTTGCAGCGTTGCACGCCCGTGGCGTCGCGGCGACGGGCGGCAGCCGTACGCCGGGTGCTGGGATGCGCCGCGTCGACTTCGCTGATCGCTCCACACTGGAGCTGACCGGGGTGGCGACGCTGGTGCTGGTCTCGGCCGGGTACGCCGAGGACGACGAGGTCGTCGAGCGGCATGCGAACGTCGTGGCGGCGGCGGCCCGGGACGGTGTGCGGCACCTGGTCTACACCAGCCTGACCAGCGCCGGGGACCACCTCGCCTTCGCCTTGGCCCATCGGGCGACCGAGCGGCTCGTGCAGGCGAGCGGCGTACCGTGGACGATCCTGCGCAACGGGCTGTACGCCGAACTGTTCGGTGCGCTGCTGATGTGGGCCGGCGACGGGGTGGAGTCGGCGTACGCGGACGGGGCGCTGGCGGCGGTCACCCGGGCGGATCTGGCGGAGGCGGCCGCGATCGTCGCCGCCGATCCGGCTCGCCACGCCGGGCGCACCTACGACCTCGTCGGTACGCCCATCACGGCCGCGCAGGTGGCGGACCGGCTCGGGGTGCCGCATCGGGCGATCGGCCTGGGCGAGCTGCGCCGTCGGCTACTCGGGCTGCCGGAGCTGCTGCCGTTCCAGCCGCCGATGATCGCGTCGATCGCGTCCGGCGTACGCCACGGCTTCCTGGCCGAGCCCGGCCCGGACCTGGCCGACCTGCTCGGCCGGCCGGTCCAGGATCCGCTGACGATGGCGGTGGCCGCCGCGTCGGCTACCCGGCCCGCGGTCGCCGGGCAGCCGCAGGCGGTCCTGCGTCCGTAGCCGTCGGCCATCGCACCGCCAGGCGAAGCACGAAGCCCGCCTCAGGCGGGTGGCACCAGCCGGTAGCCGACGCCGCGGATGGTCAGGATCAGCTTCGGGTCGTGCTGATCGTCGCCGAGCCGCTGGCGCAACCGCTGCACGTGCACGGTGACGGTATTGGAGTTCTGGACTCCGCCCCACACCGCGTCGTGGATCTGTTCGCGTGTCACCACCTTGTCGGCATTGGACATCAGCAGTTGCAGCAGCCGCAGCTCCCGCATCGGGATGCGGACCGGCTGGCCGCGTAGCTGCACGGTGAGGCTGCCGGGATCGAGTTGCAGTTCCCCGACTTGCAGCAGCGGCCCTTCGGCGGGCATCGCCCGCAAGGCGAGCAGCATCGGCAGCAGTTCGCCGATGCGGTAGGGCCGGGCGACGCAGGCGGCGGCGCCGGCCGCGAGGGCTTCGGCCGCGGCCGGGCCGTCGCCGTCGGACACGCCGAGCACCACCGGGATGCCCGTCCGCGACGCGAGCGTACGCACGAAGGCGGCGCCGCCGATGGTGGGCAACGCGGTCGCGGCGAGGACCGCGTCCGGGTGCTCGGCACCGGCGATGAGCAGGGCCTCAGCCCCGTCCGAGCAGGTGATCGCGCGAATGGCGTGATCACCTAGCTCGTCTGCGACCCGGGACGCCACCTCCGGATCGGGATCAGCGACCAGCAGCACGACCACAGGTCACCCGAAGCGACCGGTGATGTAGTCCTCGGTCCGCTTCTCTCCCGGGTTCGTGAAGATCTTGGAGGTCACGTCGTACTCGATGAGGCGGCCCGGGTCACCGGTCTGCGAGATCGAGAAGAACGCGGTGCGGTCGCTGACTCGGGCGGCCTGCTGCATGTTGTGGGTCACGATGATGATCGTGTAGTCGTTCTTCAGCTCGAAGATGAGGTCCTCGATCGCGCCGGTGGAGATCGGGTCGAGCGCCGAGCAAGGCTCGTCCATCAGGACGACCTGCGGCTCGACGGCGATCGTGCGGGCGATGCAGAGCCGCTGCTGCTGACCGCCGGACAGGCCGGCGCCCGGCTTGTTGAGCCGGTTCTTGACCTCGTCCCACAGGTTGGCGTGCTTGAGCGCCTTCTCGCAGGCGTCGTCGAGGGCGTTCTTCTTGCGCAGGCCGTTCAGGCGCAGCCCGGCGACCACGTTGTCGTAGATCGACATCGTGGGGAACGGGTTGGGGCGCTGGAAGACCATGCCGATCGAGCGGCGTACCGCGGTGACGTCCACGGCCCGGTCGTAGATGTCCTGACCGTCCATGGTCAGCCGGCCCTCGACCCGGGCGCCCGGCAGCACCTCGTGCATGCGGTTGATCGACCGCAGGAACGTCGACTTGCCGCAGCCCGACGGCCCGATGAGGGCGGTGACCGACCGGGGCTCGATGGTCATCGTGATGTCCTCGATGGCCTTGAACTGTCCGTAGTACGCGGTCACCCCGACCGCTTCGATGCGCTTCGCCATTGTCCTTTTCCTTCGAGTCCTCGTCGGCGCGCTCAGCGCTCGAGCTTGCTACGGCGGGCCAGCAGCTTCGCCGCGATGGTCAGAATGAGCACGAGCAGAACCAGCGTCAGTGCCGCGGCCCAGGCCCGAGCCGGGGCGTACTTGCTCGCCGAGCCGGCCTGGTCCCAGATGTAGATCGCCAGCGACGACTGCTGACCGATGACCGGGTTCGTGTTGATCGAGTTGAAGCCGCCCGCGACGAGCAGGACCGGGGCCGTCTCACCGCAGGCTCGGGCGACGGCCAGCATGACGCCGGTGACGATGCCGGGCAGCGCGGTCGGCAGGACGACCCGCATGATCGTCTTCCATTTCGGGATGCCCAGGGCGTACGAGCCTTCGCGCAGGGCGTCGGGCACCAGGCGGAGCATCTCCTCGGTGGAGCGGGTGATCGTCGGCAGCATCAGTACGCTCAGCGCCAGCGACGCGGCGAAGCCCGAGTAGCCGGGCTTGCCGTCCGGGCTGTACAGCGGGTACACCACGTACACCCAGAAGGCCAGGATGAACAGACCGGCCACGATGGACGGGATGCCCGTCATGACGTCGACGAAGAACCGGATGATGTTGGCCAGCCGGCCCCGGCCGTACTCCACGATGTAGATCGCGGCGCCGACGCCGAGCGGCACGGTGATGAGCGTGGCGATGCCGGCCTGCTCCAGGGTGCCGATGATCGCGTGGTACGCCCCGCCGTTGGCGTCGAAGGCGGTGATGCCGTTCATCGAGTGGCTGAAGAAGTCGCCGTCCATCCGCTCGATGCCCTTGCTGACCAGCGTCCAGGCCACCGACAGCAGGGGCAGCAGGGCCAGGATGAACGCCGAGTAGATCAGCGAGCTGGCGATGCGGTTACGCGCCGCCCGGCTGCCCTCGACCTGCCGGGCCGCCAGCCACAGCAGGAACAGGTAGAGCACGACGGACGCGATGGCGGTCAGCACGATGCCGCCGCCGAGCAGGCCCCCGGCGTACACGAGGAGATAGCTGAGCAGCACGGAGCCGGCGGCGACCGCCCACGGCGCCCACTTCGGAAGCCGGCGGGCCCGCAGGCCCGTGACCGGCGCGGACAGGGTGGTCATAGCGCGCTCCGGAACTCACGACGGCGGTAGATGATCGCGCGGGCGATCATGTTGACGACGAGGGTGATCGCGAACAGCACCAGACCGGAGGCGATCAGCGCGCCCCGGCCGGTCTCGCCCGCCTCGCCGAAGCGGTTGGCGATGTTGGCCGCGATCGAGTTGCCGCCGACGCCGATGATGTCGAACGACACGTTGAAGGCCGCGCTCAAGGTCATCGCCAGGGCGATGGTCTCGCCGAGCGCGCGGCCCAGGCCGAGCATGACCGAGGCGATGATGCCGGGGCGCCCGTAGGGCAGCACCGCGACGCGGATCATCTCCCACTTGGTCGCACCCAGGGCCAACGCCGCCTCTTCGTTCATCTTCGGCGTCTGCATGAAGACCTCGCGCGACAGCGAGGTGACGATCGGCAGCACCATGATGGCCAGCACGATCGAGCCGAGCAGCGGCGATTTGCCGTAGGGGCCCTCGCTGGCGAAGAACGGCAGGAAGCCCAGGTACTCGTGCAGCCACGCGGACAGCTCGCCGACCGGGCCGACCAGGTACTCCCGGCCCCACAGGCCGAAGACGATGCTGGGCACGGCGGCGAGCAGGTCGATGAGGAAGCCCAGTGCAGTGGCGACTCGTCGCGGCGCGTAGTGCGACAGGCACAGCGCGATGCCGAGCGCGATGGGCACGGCGATCAGCAGGGCGATCGCGGCCGTCACGATGGTGCCCCAGGCCAGTGCGGCGATGCCGAACACCGACGGCGTGCTGTCGGGATACCAGGTCTTCTCGGTGAGGAAGTTGACGGTGTCCGTCTTGATCGCCGGGATCGCCTTGGCGACCAGGAAGGTGGCGATCGCGATGATGATGACGAGCACCATGAGGCCGGAACCGGTGGACAGCGAGCGGAAGACGCCCTCACCGCCCCCGAACCGGCGACGGCGCCCGAGGTTCACCGCGGCGGTGTCACGCCCACCGGACACGCGGTGGTTCGTGACCGAGGCCTTCTCGGTCGAAGCCGGCTTCGGATCCTGCTGATCCTGCCGATTCGAGCCCAGGGTTGGAGGGTTCATAGTCGTTCGTCTCATCACTCTCGGGTGGCGCCTGACGAGGACGTCGTTTCGTGGGCGGTGGTGCTACGCGGTGTGCCCGACGGGAGGTGTGAGGAGACCTCCCGCCGGGCGGCGGTGCGATGGTGCGTCAGCTCAGTGCGGCGATCGAGGCCTGGACCTTGGTCTGGACCTCGGTCGGCAGGGCCGCGTAGCCCAGCTGGGTGAGCTTGGTCTGGCCGTCGCCGGCGGCGTACTTGAGGAAGGACTTCAGCAGCGCGACCTTGTCGGCGGCGGTGCCCTTCTCGCAGACGATCTCGTAGGTCACCAGGACGATCGGGTACGCGCCCGCGGCCTTGGTGTTGTAGTCGATCGACAGCTTGAGGTCGTTGCCGGTGCCCTTGACCTCGGCTCCGGCGATCGTCTTACCGGCCGACTCGCTGGTCAGCGCGGTGTACTCACCGGCGGCGTTCTTGATCTTCGCCTTGTTCAGGCCGTTGGCCTCGGCGAACGACCACTCGACGTAGCCGATGGCGCCGTCGGTCTTCTTCACGGCGGCGCTGACGCCGTCGCTGCCCTTCTCGCCCTGGCCGCCCGGGGCCTTCCACTCCTTGGCGTTGGAGTAGGTCCACGCGTCGGCGGCGGACTTCGAGAGGTACTTGGTGAAGTTGTCGGTGGTGCCCGACGACTCGTTGCGGTGGATCGCCAGGATCTTGGTGGCCGGCAGAGTCGCCGACGGGTTGTCCGCCTTGATCTCCGCCGCGTTCCAGGTGGTGATCTTGCCGGCGAAGATGCCCGCCAGGGTGGCCGGGCTCAGCTGGAGGTCGCTCACGCCCTGGACGTTGGTGACGATCGCGATCGGGCCGATCACCAGCGGCAGGTGGATCGCCTTGCCGGTCGCGCAGCGCGCGTCGGCCTTGGGCTGCTCGTCGTCCTTGAGCGCCGAGTCGCTGCCGGCGAAGTCGGCCAGGCCACCGGTGAAGGCGGTGACGCCCGCGCCGGAGCTGGTGCCCTGGTAGTCGACGGTCGCGCCGGAGCACTTGGCCTGGAAGTCCTTGACCCACTGCTCCATGGCGTTCTTCTGCGCGGAGGAACCCTGGGCGGTGAGCTTGCCCGTCGCGCAGTCGCCAGAGGCGGCCGAAGAAGAAGAGTTGCTCGGCGTACCCGAGTTGTTGTCAGTGCCACACGCCGCAAGCGCGAGCGTCGCGGTCAGCATGACACCGGCGAGGATGCCGTGCCGCTTGAGCTTCACGTCTGTCCCTTTCGAGGGGGTTGCCGGCCGCACGCCCGCCGAGGTGTGGCGGGGACCGGCCGGATCGCTTGATTTCCGACTGCGGTCAACGTAAGCGCGGCAGGTAGCCGCTCACCCCGAGCTGAGTGAACGAAGGGTGAACAGGTGAACGGTCGAAGGTGACATGACCAGCGGAAATTAGTCCGTTTTGTTCATCGCTGGGGCTAGAAGTGCCGCGGTGTCACGCATCGCCAGGACGGCGGTCGCAGCGGCGAAGCCGAGGTCTGCACGGTGACCTGACGGCACGGCGTACGCACGTAAAGCCGTCCCGGCAGCGGCCCGGTCAGCACGATGCCCCCGAGGGAGGGCTCGAAGCGCAAGTCGTCGACCAGCATCGCCCGTACGCCGTCAGGGTCGTCGACCTCCCAGTCACTGACCTGATGAAAGAGGAAGCGGACCGGAAAACGCAGCCGCCGAGAACCCAGGTAACCGGCTCGATTACCGGTCACCGCCAACTCCGTACCCAGGTCACAAAGGGTGGTCAGATCCAAGAAGGCGTCGTCGAGCCAGGGCTCGATCCGATCGATCTTGACCACCACGGCGAGCGTGCGATCCCCCACACCGGTCATCTTCCCGCGACAAGGCCGTCGTTTTGGCGTTTTCCGGATGCGTACCCCGTTCGGCTGGGGCAAGCTGACGGCATGACCGCCCGCACGCTCGTGCTTCTGCGCCATGCCAAGGCCGATCGCCCCAGCGGGATCGCCGACACCGACCGGCCCCTGACCGATCGAGGTCACGCCGACGCCGCCGCGGCCGGAGCCTGGCTGCTGGCCAGCGGACACGTCCCTGACCTGGTGCTCTGCTCACCAGCCCGGCGGACGAGGCAGACCTGGCACTCCGTGGCGATCGCGCTCGGCGGCGCGGGCTCGCCGAAGGTGCAGTACGAGCGGGAACTGTACGACGGTGAACTCGCCGAGGCACTCGACCTGATCGCGGCGGCTGCCAAGGAATCAGCGGCCGAAGCGTCGGCCGGCAAGTCGCACACCATTCTTCTCATCGGGCACAACCCGACGATCTCCCAACTGTCGGCGGCGCTGGACCAGGCCGGGCAGGCCGACTCCGACGGGCTGCGGACCAGCGGGATCGCGGTGCACGAACTGCCCGACGAGTGGCACGCCGGAACGGTCGCTCCGCTCCGAGCCACCCACACCGCTCGCGCCGACTAGCGCCGCGCTCGCTCCCACTCCGCGCCGCTCGCGCCCCGCGATGCGCGTGATCATTGAGGCCGCGCCGAGCGTTCCCGGCGCGCAGCGAGGGACCGGGCGCCCCGCTCGCGCACTAAGCGAGGCGCCCGGTCCGGATACGCGGCGACCCCAGGAATGTCAGCCGCGCACCCCCCAACCTCGGGGAGGGGGTGGGGTCAGGAAACGAAGAGCAGACGGTTCGGGGAGTTGGTGCCGGCGCTGGTCACGACGCCGGTCGTGGCGTTGGCGATGAGGGCCGCGGCCACCTGCGACGGGGTGTACGCCGTGTTGTTGGCCAGGATCAGGGCGGCCGCTCCGGCGACGTGCGGGGTGGCCATCGAGGTGCCGCTGATCGTGTTCGTGGCGGTGGTGCTGGAGTACCACGACGAGGTGATGCTCACGCCGGGGGCGAAGATGTCCAGGCAGGAGCCGTAGTTGGACCAGGAGGCCTTGGCGTCGGTGCTGCTCGTCGCGCCGACCGTGATCGCCGTGCTGACCCGGGCCGGGCTGTAGTTGCAGGCGTTGAGGCCGTTGTTGCCCGCCGCGATGGCGTACGTGACGCCGGAGGTGATCGAGGCGGCGACCGCGTTGTCCAGCGTGGTGCTGGCGCCACCGCCGAGGCTCATGTTGGCCACGGCCGGCTTGATCGCGTTGGACGTCACCCAGTTGATGCCAGAGACGACGCCCGCGGTGGTGCCGCTGCCGGAGCAGTTGAGCACGCGTACGCCGACCAGCAGCACGCCCTTGGCCACGCCGTAGGTGCTGCCGCCGATGGTGCCGGCGACGTGCGTACCGTGGCCGTTGCAGTCGGTCGCGTTGCTGTCGTTGTCGACGAAGTCGTAGCCGCTGCTGGCCCGGCCGCCGAACTGCGAGTGGGTGGTGAGGATGCCGGTGTCGATCACGTACGCGTGCACATTGGATGCCGTGGTCGAGTAGGTGTAGGTGGTGCTCAACGGCAGCGCCCGCTGGTCGATGCGGTCGATGCCCCAGGTCGCGCCGGTCTGGGTGGCGCCGGCGGTGTAGTACTGGTTCTGCTCGACGTAGGCGACCGCGGGATCGGCCGCGATCCGGGCGGCGGCGGTGGCCGACCCGGCGAACTCGTAGCCGCGCACGGCCGAGTTCCAGGTACGCACGGAAGAGCCGCCGAACCGGCCGGTCAACCGGGAGGCGTTGGCCGAGACGGCGGCGGTGGAGACCGAGCCGTCCTTGAAGACGACCAGGTAGCTGCCGGGGACGGCGGTGGGGCTGCCGGCGTACCGGATCTGGCCGCTGGGCGCGGCGGCGGCGTTGGTGGTTCCGGCGAACGTCACCACGGCCGTGACGGCGACCGCGGCCAGCGGCAGTACGCCGCGGCGGAGTTGTGCGAGGACCTTGTTCACGGACTATCTCCTCCTCCGGATGGCGCGCGGAACCGGCCGGGCGGTGACCCGGTACCGTCCGAACGCCTTAGGTGATTGCGGGAGATTAATCCCTCACGCGAGTCGCTGTCTATATCTAAAAAGTTGTATGTCTCAAAGGAATCATCCACATTGTGACCAGGGCGAAAGGAGGCGATTCCGAGTTTGGATTCATCTACTGGAAAGGCATACGTCGACTGCTCCCCACTGGACTCACGGCCCGTACGCCTTTAAATTCTGGGAGTTACCCCCGCGTCCACTGGAGGACCCCACGTGCGCACAAGACGCGCCCTGATCAGCCGCGCCGCGGCCGGACTCGCCGTGGCCGTGAGCCTGGCCATGATCCCGGCCCCGGCTCAGGCGGCGACCCCCACCGACCTGTTCATCTCGGAGTACGTCGAGGGCAGCTCGAACAACAAGGCCCTGGAGTTCTTCAACGGCACCGGCTCGGCCATCGACCTGGCCGCCGGGGCGTACAGCGTGCAGATCTACTTCAACGGCGCGACCACCGCCGGCGCGACGATCAACCTGACCGGCACGGTGGCCGACGGCGACGTGTTCGTGCTGGCCGCCGCCTCCGCGTCGGCGACGATCCTCGCGGTCGCTGATCAGACCACCACGGCGTCGCTCTACAACGGCGACGACGCCATCGTGCTGCGCAAGGGCACGACCGTGCTGGACTCGATCGGCCAGACCGGCGTCGACCCCGGCACCGAGTGGGGCACCGGCCTGACCAGCACCGCCGACAACACGCTGCGGCGCAACGCGACCGTGATCGCCGGGGACGTCGACCTCACCGACGCGTTCGACCCGGCCGCCCAGTGGACCGGCTACGCCACGGACACCTTCGACGGGCTCGGCGCGCACGCCGTGGACGGCAGCGGCGACCAGCCCGCGGCGCTGTCCTGCGGCGGGACGCTGACCGTCAGCCAGGGCCAGGGCGGGGAACGCGTCGTCACCGCCGTGGACGCCGACGACCAGATCACCGACCTCGCCGTCGCGGTGAACCCCACGCCGGTCGCCGGCAGCGTCTCGCGTACCAGTCTGACCGCGGCCGGTGAGGTCGGCGGGACCGCCAGCGCCACGATCACCGTGACCAGCGACGTGCCCGCGGGCTCTTATGCCGTGACCGTGACCTCCACCGACGCGAGCGGGACCACCGCGACCTGCACGTTCACCGTCACGGTGACCAAGGTGTACACCGTGGGCGAGATCCAGGGCTCGACCGGCGACGCGGAGAACCCGCGCACCGACCGCTCGCCCTTCGCCCCGGCCAGCGGAAACGGCACGAGCTCGACGCTCTACGACATCCGCGGCGTGATCACCCAGCGCACCCTCGCGCGGACCTCGGCCGGCGCCGACCAGAACGGCTTCTTCCTCCAGTCGCGCAAGACCGACACCGACGGCGATCCGACCAGCTCGGACGGCATCTTCGTGTTCATGGGCTCGTTCACCTCGCTCATCGGCGGCTACGTGCCGGTCGTGGGCGACGAGGTCGTGATCCGCGCGCGGGTCTCGGAGTACTTCTTCATGACCCAGCTCACCTCGGCCTCGCTGGTCAGCAAGCTCGTCTCCGGGGTCGACGTCCGCGACCAGGTCGCGGTCACCGACGCCAAGCCCCCCGCCGACTCGGCCGCCGCGGATCGCTTCTGGGAGCGGCACGAGAGCGAGCAGATGAGGGTACGCGCGGGGAGCGCCGTCACCGGGGCGCGCGACGTCTTCCGGTCCACCTTGGACTCCGAGGTCTGGCTGATCGACCGGGACGATCCGCTGATGTCGCGGGCCGACCCGTACACGCGCCGGGTCTACCGTGACCCGCACCCGATGGACAACGACCCGCTGCACTTCTTCGACGACGGCAACGGCAACCGGATCCTCGTCGGCAGCCTCGGCGTGAAGGCCAGCACCCACGACAACACCACGCTGGTGCCCCCGGCCAGCGACTTCGACCTTGTCCAGTCCGACGCGGTCGGCGGGCTGATGTACAACTTCGAGAAGTACTCCATCCAGCCCGACGCCATCGCGTTCACCGACGGTCCCGACCCGGCCGGCCTGGCCGCGCCGCGGGCCGCCGACCGGAACGAGGAGTTCGCGGTCGCCACCTTCAACGTCGAGAACCTCTACGACTACCGGGACGACCCGTTCGACGGCTGCGACTTCACCGGCAACTCCGGCTGCCCCGGGGTCAGCCCGCCGTTCGACTACGTCCCCGCGTCGGAGTCGGAGTACCGGGCGCACCTGAGCGGGCTGGCCATACAGATCACCGCCAACCTGCACTCCCCCGACCTGCTGCTCGTGCAGGAGGCCGAGGACCAGGACATCTGCACCGTTACTGATGGCGCGCTGGTGTGCGGCGACACGAACAACGCCGACGGCAAGCCGGACACGCTGCAGGACCTCGCCCTGGCGATTGCCGCAACCGGCGGACCTGCGTACGACACGGCTTTCGACCGGGACGGGGCCGACGCGCGCGGGATCACCTCAGCGTTCCTCTACCGGACCGACCGGCTGTCCCTGGCCGCCCCGGCGTCGGTGCTCACCGCCACTCCGGGTGTCGTGTACCGCGCCCCGGATCTGGCGTACAACGCGGACACGTCCAACCCGAAGGCGCTGAACGCCCAGCTGCCGTCGGACGTGGACACCTCGACCGGGGTGGACGGCTCCAACGTCTACACCCGGGCGCCGCAGGTGGCCCGGTTCACCGTCGCCGCCCGGCCGGGGTCTGCTGAGGGTCTGACCCTGTGGGCGGTCAGCAACCACTTCTCGTCCACCCCGGACGCCCGGGTCGGGCAGCGGTCCGAGCAGGCCGCGTACGGGGCGGCGATCGTCAAGGCCATCCAGGCGACCGACCCGGCCGCCCGGGTCGTCTACGGCGGCGACCTGAACGTCTTCCCGCGCCCCGACGACCCGATCGCGACCTCGGACTCCGACACCCCGTCGGACCAGCTCAAGGCGCTCTACGACGGCGGGCTCTACAACCTGTGGGAGGTGCTGGCGGCGGACGTACCGGCGTCGGCGTACTCCTACGAGTACGAAGGCCAGGCGCAGACGCTGGACCACCTCTGGGTCACCGGCCCGCTCTACGACGACCTGATCCAGATGCGGGCCGCGCACGTCAACGCCGGCTACCCGGCCGACTACGACGGCGACGGCGCGCACGGCGTCAGCGACCACGACCCGCAGGTGGCGCTGTTCGCGTCGCGGGCGCAGCTCACCGTCGCCGACGTGACGGTCACCGAAGGCACCGGAACCGGCCAGACGCGTACGCCGCTGACGTTCACCGTCAAGCTGAGCCGGCCGCTGTCGCAGCCGCTGCCGCTGTGCGCCGTCGCGTACCGGATCACGGCGTCCCCGTCGAACGACTTCGACCCGGTGCTGACCTGCGCCGTCGTGGCCGCCGGCCAGACGACGTGGACGGTGTCCGTGCCGGTCGTGGCGGACAAGCGCAAGGAGGGCACCGAGAAGCTCGGGCTGTTCGTGACCGGGCTGCCCTCGGTGGTCTACACCAACTCGGTCGCCGTCGGCACCATCCTCGACGACGACTGAGGTTCTTGCTGCACCACCGTTTTTAGCGCTGGATCAGGGATCCGGGTCGAATCATGGAGCATGATTCGACCCGGATCCCTGATCTGTTGGGCGGGTCGTCGGGACGCCGGAGATGACAGTTCCGTCATCAGCTCGTCCTTTCAGGACGGTCGATCCCGATGCCGCCGCGGATTCCGTGCCGTCGCGTACGCGGCCGGCAGACCCTCTGACCTCACCGGATTCGACCGCCTGGCTGGGCCGTCTGACGGTTAGGAGGGCAGCCATCGCGACAACGTGTGGGCCGAACCGACGACCTAGATGATCACTCTATACAGGGCTCCCACCGACGGATATGAATCCGTCATACCCCCAACTCACGGAGGCCCTGTATGCGCATTCTGCGTACGGCGCTGGCGACGCTGTTCACCGCGACGATCGCCTGTGCACTTTCCCCATCCGCTCAAGCGGCGCCCTCCCCGGTCGCCCTCGACCACCGGTCGGCCAAGGTCTGCGCCGCCGCCGCTCCGGGCACGGCGACATGCCATGCCTGGGTGCGTACCGACGTCACCGCGGCTGCGGTCCCGGCCGGATTCGGGCCGAGCGACCTGCGGGCCGCGTACAACCTGACCGGCTCGGGCTCGGCCAGCCAGACGATCGCCATCGTCGACGCGTACGACGACCCGACCGCCGAGGCGGATCTGGCCACCTACCGCTCGACGTACGGCCTGGCGGCGTGCACCACCGCCAACGGGTGCTTCAAGAAGGTCGACCAGAACGGTGGCACCAGCTACCCGCACCGCAACACCGGATGGGCCCAGGAGATCTCGCTCGACCTGGACATGGCCTCCGCGATCTGCCCGAACTGCAAGATCCTGCTCGTCGAGGCGAAGAGCAACTCGTTCGCCAACCTCGGCACGGCGGTCAACTACGCCGCCACGCACGCGACCGTCGTCAGCAACAGCTGGGGCGGCGGCGACGCGGCCGACTCGACCTACGGGTCCTACTTCAACCACCCGGGCGTTCCGATCACGGCCAGCTCCGGTGACAACGGCTACGGCGCGTCCTACCCGGCGACGTCGCAGTACGTCACAGCGGTCGGCGGCACCCACCTCGTCATGAGCGGCGGCGCGCGCAGCTCGGAGACGGTGTGGAGCGGCGCCGGGTCGGGCTGCTCGGCGTACAACACAGCGCTGTCGGCCCAGTCGACGTTCGACACCGGCTGCGCGAAGCGGGCCGAAGCAGACGTCGCGGCGGTCGCCGACCCGAACACCGGCGTCTCGGTCATGTACAACGGCGCCTGGTACATCTTCGGCGGCACCAGCGTCTCCGCCCCGATCATCGCCAGCGTGTACGCCCTGGCCGGCAACGGAGCCGGCACCACTCCGAACTACCCGTACCAGCACGCGGGCAGCGCGAACTTCTACGACGTCACCTCCGGCAGCAACGGCAGCTGCCCGACGGCGCAGTGGTGCACCGCACGTGCGGGCTGGGACGGACCGACCGGTGTCGGCACGCCGAACGGGACCGGCGGCTTCTGATCCTTACTCCTCCCCGAAAGGGGCGTTGGATCAGGGTTCCGGGTCGAATCCAGGCTCAGGATTCGGCTCGGGACCCTGATCCAACGCTTCGCCTCGCGCCGTTGGCGTCCCGCCTTCTGGAACAGATCACGGTTATGCATGCTTCCGCAGCCGGATTTGGCCTGCGTAACCGTGATCTGCAGCTAACCGGCGGCGCAGCCGACCGTGCGAGCGCGCGGCGCGGGAACGGGCCCGCCGGGGCGGGCGGCGTCAGCGGGCGGCGCAGCCGGCCGTACGGTCGGCCCGGGAGCGGCCTGCCGGACGGGCGCCGTCAGGGGGCGGCGCGGGTGTAGCGGGTGAACAGCAGCTCGCCGTCGGTCAGCAGATGTGCCAGCTCCATCCGTTGCGGCGGCGACGGCGGTCCGGCGGTGATGCGCGTACCGCCGGGGCCGGCCAGGACCGGGCTGATCGTCAGGCACAGCTCGTCCACCGCGCCGGCCGCCTCCAGCGTCCCGACCAGCGACGGACCGCCTTCGCAGAGCACCCGGGTCAGGCCACGTTCGGCCAGCCCGGCGAGCATGGTCGGCACGTCGACCTCGGTGTCTCCGGCGATGATCACGTCACGGAACCGGTCGCGGCCGGGTGCGGCGGCGACCGTCACGATGATCGCGTCGCCGAACGTGGCGGGGTCGAGGTCGAGCCGTCGTGTCACGATCGCCATCCGCGGCTGGACCAGGTCGTATCCCTCGGTGCGTACGGTGCCGGCTCCGACGAGCACGACGTCGGACGCCTTGCGCAGGACACCCATCAGCGCTTGATCGTTGGCGTTGCCCAGCCCGCCGGAGCGCCCGTCGAGGACGGCGGACCCGTCGGCCGAAGCGATGAAGTTCACCCGTACGCCGGGCGGCTGTGCGTACAGAGAGGAGAGATCAGCAGGGCCGCGAACAGGGAAGATTTGTTCCACCCGAGCAGGTTCTCACGAAACCGAACTCGTTCGGGCGATCTCCGTAGCATGATCATGTATCGACATCTGTCACATTGGTTCCTTACCATAGTGAACATGGCACGCACGAGAACCGTCGCCGGCGCCGGAACGATCGGCACCGCTCTGCTCGTCCTGCTGTTCGGTAGCCAGCCGATCGTCGAGTGGGTGAACAAACACACCCAGCCCGACGAGGCTTTCGGTTGGTTCATGCGGGTCCTGACCTGGCCACGTTGGGCTTTCGGCCCGGTCGACGGATCCGCCGGTTCGATGCGGCGGCTGCTCGCGGACGATCTGCGGGCACTGCTCCTGATCCTGTTCGTCGCGGTCATCCTGGCGGTCGGCGCGAAAACGGCCAGTGGGGTGTCCGCCTTCATCCTGGGCTGGGCGGCAGTGATCTTCGCCGCCGCGCTCGCCGCGTTCATCACCGCGTTCATCCTGGCCGATCCATCGCTGCTCAGTGCGCTGCAGCTGGCCGCGGCCGGATCTGCGTACGGGCTGTTCGCGGGGTGGATCGTCGGGGCGATCACCGTCACCGGCAAGGCCGCCGGATAATGACGGGGTGGCTCATGATCATGCCGAAATCGACCTCCGGGAGCTGACCGAGACCGACGCCGAGGCTGCCTGGCGACTTGGCAGCCTCGCCTTCGGGTATCACGACCGGACCATGCCGACCCAATTCGCCGACCAACCCGGCCGCGTCACCTGGGGCGCGTTCGACCGCTCCGGCCGGCTGCTGGCCAAGGCCGTCGACCGTGACCAGGGACAATGGTTCGGCGGACAGATCGTGCCGACCTCCGGAGTCGCCGGGGTGGCCGTCGCCGCCGAGGCGCGCCGGACCGGGCTGAGCCGGGCGGTCCTGACCCGATTGCTCGCCGGAGCCCGCGAGCGCGGAGCTGCGATCAGCACCCTCTTCCCCACGACGCCATTCCCCTACCGCCGCCTCGGCTGGGAGGAGGTCGGCGCGCTCACGTCGTACTCGCTGCCCACGGCGTCGCTGGCGACCGTGCGCGACTCCGGGCTCACGCTGCGGCCCGCGACCGTCGCCGACGTCCCCGGCATCTACGCGGCCTACGACCGCGTCGCCCGCACCGGCACCGGCCTCATGAACCGTTACGGCCCGCTGTTCGACACCACCCCCGAAGAACTCATCCAGGACTTCGACGGGCTCACGGTCGCCGTCGGCCCTTCTGGTTCGATCGACGGGTACGCGAGCTGGGAACGTGGTTCGGGCTACGACGAACGTGGCCGGATCACCGCGTACGACGTGATCGCCGCGACCGCGGAAGCGACCAGCGCCCTGCTGGCGATGTTCGGCGGGTGGTCCAGTGTCGCGCCGACGACGGTCTTGCGGCTGGCGTACCCGGATCCCTTGTGGTTCTTCCTCGCGAGCCCGCTGGCGAAAGTCGAGAAGCGACAGCCGTGGATGTTGCGGGTGGTGGACGCGGCGCGCGCGGTCGAGGCGCGGGGCTGGCCGGAGTTCGTGAGTGGCAGCGTGGACCTGGAGCTGGTCGACGCGGAGTGCCCGTGGAACGCCGGACGGTACCGGCTGGTCCTCGACGGCGGCCAGGCGCGGCTGGAGCCCGGCGGCACCGGGGCGGTTCGCGTCGGGCCGCGTGCCCTCGGCGTCTGGTACGCCGGTGCCGCCGCGCCCGACGCGCTGCGCCGAGCCGGCCTGCTGACCGGCGGAGACGCTCGGACGGACGCGTTCTTGCAAGCGGCGACGGCGGGACCGGCGCCGACCCTGCTCGACTACTTCTGAGCGCGGCTGTGTATAGTGAGCGACGTCGGCGCGAGTCGGCAGGCGGACGTAGCGCAGCTGGTAGCGCATCACCTTGCCAAGGTGAGGGTCGCGAGTTCGAATCTCGTCGTCCGCTCTCGCTCTTCTCTTGAAGCCCACCCCCAGGGTGGGCTTCAGTACTTTCCGCGCTGGTAACGTCGCTTGTCGTGACGATCTTTCTGCCGGAGCTCATTGAACCTCGCCGGGTCATCGCCGGGCGTACCTTCGACTTCGACCGGCAGGTCGCCGTCATGGCGGTGGTGAACCGCACTCCCGACTCGTTCTACGACAAGGGCGCGACGTTCGCCCTGGAACGCGCGGTCGAGGCGGTCGACCAGGCGATCCTGGAAGGTGCCGACTGGGTCGACATCGGCGGGGTGAAGTTCTCCCCCGACGGCCCCGAGGTCACCGCCGCCGAGGAAGCCGAGCGGGTGCTGCCGGTCGTGCTCTCCGCCGCGCGTACGCACCCCGGCACGGTCATCTCGGTCGACACGTTCCGGGTGGAAGTCGCCGCCGCCGCCCTGGCCGCCGGCGCGCACGTCGTGAACGACACGACCGGACTGCACGATCCGGCACTGGCCGACCTGGTCGCGGCCAACCCGCAGGCACAACTGATCATCACGCACAGCCTGGCCAAACCGCGTACGCACTTCCCCCGGCCGTCCTACGCCGACGTCGCCCGGGACATCGCGGCGTTCCTGCGGGACCGCGTCGACATCGCCCTGTCCCGAGGCGTACGCCCGGAGCAGATCATCATCGACCCCGGGCACGACCTGAACAAGAACACCCGGCACACCCTGGAACTGACCCGGCGGCTCGACGAGATCGCCGCGGTCGGCTACCCGATGCTGGCCGCCGTGTCCAACAAGGACTTCGTCGGGGAGACGCTGGACCGACCCCAGGGCGCCCGGCTGGAAGGGTCACTGGCCGCCGAAGTCGTCAGCATCCTGCTCGGTGCCCGCATCGTGCGTATGCACAACGTCCGCGCCGCCGTGGACGCCGCCCGGATGACCGAGGCGATCCTGGGCTGGCGCGAACCCGCCTACCTCAAACACAACGTCTGACCCTCCCCTTCCTCCCCACCCCCCGCCCTATCCCCGTTGATCATGGAGTTAACTGTGGTCTCGCCGGTGTGTCATGACCGGAAACCCCATGATCAACACGCCCGGGGGTAGCGGTCGGGGTGCAGCGTGCCGCAAGAGGGTCGCGCCGGGTGCGGCCGCGCCCGGCACACGCCGTCAGGGCGCGGGGCGCACGCCACCAGGGCGCGGGGCGCACGCCACCAGGGCGCGGGGCGCAGCGCTCGGGCGGGTTCGCACGCCACCAAACCACGGCAGGGCGCACCAGGGATGCGCACAGATAGAGGCCCCGCACGCAGTCAAGGACACGCGGGCACAACACCAGGAGCGGCGCAACGCAGCGCTCGTGTGGATACGCGCGTCACTAACGGCGGCGGGGCGCGCCATCCATAAACAGCACTAGGGGCGCATGCCGGCGAGGGCGAAGCCGAGCATCCGGTCAGCCTCCGCCGCCGACCCAGCCTCCCGCAGCCAGGCCGCAGCGTTCATCAGGGCGAACACGTCCTGCCCGCCGACGTCAGCCCGGATCTCCCCCACCTCCCGGGCCCGAGCGGCCAGCCCTTCCCCGATCTCCACCATGCGTACGCAGCTCGCATGCAACTCGGACGCCGAGTCGTCAGCCCCGCCGACGAGTTCGGCCGCCAATCCCTGGTACGCCGCAGCATGCTCGGTGACGGCACGAATCCACTGCTCCAACGCGTCCGCGGCGGATGAGGTCAGCAACCGATCACCCAGTTCGAAAAGGGTCTCGTTGCGTTCCCGAAGCAGCGCGCCGAGCAGCGCCCGCCGGTTCGGAAAGTGACCGTAGAGCGTCCCGATGGCGACCCCGGCCGAGCGGGCGATGCGTTCCAGTGGCGCGTCGACGCCGTGGTCGCGGAACGCCGTCTCGGCGGCCGTCAGCAACTTCTCGTAGTTGCGTTGGGCATCAGCGCGCGGCACCGGGTCCTCCTCAAAGCGGGGGTTGCTTAGTCGAGGGTACCTCAGGTTATATTCCGAGGGACCCTCGACTTACCTCAACGAAGGAGACGCCCCGTGATCCTCGTGACCGGCGCGACCGGCTCGATCGGCCGCCACCTCGTACGCCGCCTCACCGACCACAACGTCCAGTTCAAAGCGCTGGTTCGCCATGACCACGCCGACCTGGACTGCGACCGAGTAGTGGGCGACTTCGACAACCCCGCCTCGATCGCCCGCGCACTGAAGGGTGTGGACCGGCTGTTCCTCAACGGTGGTGGTGCGATCCCCACCGACGGGCCCCAACCGATGGTCCGCCAGCAGGTCACCGCGATCGACGCCGCCATCACCGCAGGAGTGTCCACAATCGTCAAAGTCTCGGTGTGGGGCGCCAAGCCGGGCGGGAAGCTGGCCGAGGGCGCGCACTGGGAGATCGAACAGCACCTGAAATCGTCCTCTCTGGCGTGGTCGTTGCTCCAGCCCAGTGGTTTCATGCAGAACTTCCGTACGGGAGCCGGAACGTTCACCGATGACGGCGCGCTGATCGGGCTGGCCGGCGACTGGCGGGTCTCCTACATCGACGCCTTCGACATCGCCGCGTGCGCCGCCGAACTCCTGATCAGCCCGCATCGCGGCAACGACACCTACGTGTTGACCGGGCCGGAGGCGCTGACGCAGGCCGAGATCGCGAAGAAGCTCGGCATCGGCACGCTCGATCTGACCGAATCGGAGATGGCCTCGCGGCTGACCGGGCTCGGCCTGCCCGCCGCGTTCGCTGCTGATGTTGTGGAACTGTGGCGCGAAGTGGCGGCCGGATCCCTCAGTGCGACGACTGACGGCGTACAACATCTGACTGGTCGAGGACCGCGATCCTTCGACGAATTCCTCGAAGGTTAGGAGCAGGCGTTTCCGATTGGGCCGCGCGGGTCTCGCGCATTAGCGACAGGCCGGTGACCACCATCAGGGTCGCGGTCAGGCAGTGGACGCCGAGCGCGGTGGCCAGGGAGCCGTGGTGGGCCAGCACGTTGGCCATGTCGCCGTACGCGGCGAGCGCCTCCACCAGCAGCACCCAGGCCAGCGCCCGGCGGTGGCCGGTCAGCAGCAGGACGCCCAGGACCAGGGCCAGGACGACGTCGCGGATTCCCTTGGTGATCAGGAACCCGCCGCCGTCGCCGGACGGCCAGTTCGGCAGGCCGTAGCCCGGCGCCGGCGTCTGCGGGTTCAGGATGTACTCCGTTCCGAACCAGAGGATGAAGAGGATGAACGTGGCGGCCAGGATGGTGTTGATCTTCTTCAACGACATCGTGCTTCTCCTGTGCGAGTAGGGGCTGCGGTGGCGTCAGGCGAGGGCGACGACTAGCAGGGTGAAAGCGGCGACCAGGACCGCGACGCGGACGTAGTGGTAGCGGTCCCACTGGTGCAGCTGCTGCTTCCAGTCGGCGGGCCGGTTTTCGGGGGTCCAGGTCTTGTTCCGGTTGTTGATCGGGACGAGCAGCAGGATCGACATGACCACGCTGACCACCAGCAGGCAGGCGGCGGTGATGACGAGTCCGGCGCCGTGGTGCTGCCATCCGGCGACCGCCCAGATGGCGCTGAGGATGACGGAGCCGATGTACCAGAACGGCATCACGGCGCCGAGCATCCGGCCGCCATGGGCGTGGCCGAGCTGGCCGCTGTCCTCGGGAAGTGCGTTCAGGATCCGGTTCATGATGACGGCGACGGAGAACTCCACCCCCACCAGCAGTCCGACGATCACGACGGTGACGACCTCAAGTGCGTTGAGCACGACAGTTCCTCCAGAAATCTAGCGTTGCTAGCGAACGAGGCAACGCTAGCAGTGTCGTTGCTTGCTTGTCTAGCGGTGCTAGGATTCCTTCATGTCGGTAAAGGAACGCAAGCAGCGAGAGCAGGCGGATCGCGAGCGCCTCATCGTGGCGACCGCTCGGGAACTCGCTGAGCAGCAGGGTTGGGACGCGGTCACCACGCGCCGGCTCGCCGAGCGCATCGAATACAGCCAGCCCGTCCTCTACAGCCACTTCCGTGGGAAGAGGGAGATCATCGGCGCCGTCGCCCTGCAGGGAGCCACCGAGATGGCCGCGGCAGTGCGGGCCGCGACCTCCGCCGAGGACGACCCCCGCGCCCGAGTCGCCGCCCTGGCCCGCGCCTACCTCGACTTCGCCGCGCGCAATCCGGCGGTCTACGACGCCTTGTTCCAGCTCGACGGCGGTCTGGCGTACGCGCAGGAGGACACCCCGGCGCCGCTCAAGGACGCCTTCGCGGCGCTGATGGAGAGCCTGGGCGAAGTCGCCGGGGACGGCGTCGACCCGGGGTTGTTCACCGAGGTGTTCTGGGCTTCCTTGCACGGCCTGGCGACCCTGACCCGCGCGGGCCGGCTGCTACCCGAGTACGCCGAGCGCAGGGTGCAACTGCTGGTGGACCGGCTCCCCGTCGCCTAACAAAATCTGCCTGGTCAGGCAGCCGCCTCTTCGACCTCCAGCAGGCTGGTCTCGTGCCGCTCAGCCTCGTACGCCGCCTTGCCGCCACGAAGCCCGAACAGCCGCTTGGAGACGAGGATGTAGACGACGGCCGCGATGTTGATGACGAGCGCCCCGATCCGCACCCAGGTCACGCGTTCGGTGAGCTCGTAGATCTCGATCGGGATGAACAGCGATGTCGCGACGACCGCGAAGTACTCACCCCATCGCTTGAGCAGCCACAGCCCAGTGCCTTCGATCAGTTGCAGGGCACCGTAGAGGATCAGTCCGAGGGCGATCCAGAGCAGCCAGTTCGACTGCGCCTCGATGACCGTCCGCAGAGTGTGCACAATGGACGAATCTTCGAGGTTGTAGTTGATTTTCTGGGCGATCGGTTCCAGCAGCGGCAGATCCTCGTGGAAGGCGCGCTGCACCGCATCCTGATGACTGCGGAACCGGAACACTCCGTACGCGGCCAGCAAAACCGCCAGTCCCTTGGCGAACCGTTCAACGGCGAGTAGTCGCAGGATTACGGTGTCGCGCAGCGCCCGGCCCCGCAGCACGATGGGAGCGTCGCTCGCCGGGCCTTCGGCCTTCGGCTCGCCGACCACGAAATCGCCGCAGCGCAGACACCGCCAAGCACGCCCGATCGGGGTCTCGGCGTGCAGCCGTTCACGCAGCTCAGGCTCGGTCGGGGCGTACGTCTCGTGCCCCCGGCGACCACACGATCGCAGGTTCCAGTCCACGGGCCGAAAGGTATCGCACCGGCACCACAGAGGTGCGCTCGCTCGTTGAAACCGGCAGAATGCTCGACGTTGTGTCGGCCCCCGCCGACGTAACGGCAAGTGTCGGTGCCCCTTGGGAGGATCATCCCGTGACCGAGACCCCCGACCGCTACTCGGATCGGAACGCCCCGCAACCCGCGGGTGGCGTCTCCGCCATCCGGGCCGCTCGTCAATGGCCCGTGTTCAAACCCGACAAGCGCAGCAACTTCTGGATCAACACGCTGCTGACGGTGGTGGCCATCGCCGCCTCCTACGGCGCCGCCCTCGGCCAGGCCGGTTTCGCCGAGCTGTATCTCGGCATGCACGGCCCCGAGCGGTACGTGGTCTTCCTCATCATCGAGGCGACCGCGGTGGCGTTGATGCTGCTGGCGAACCAGACCGCGCTGGCCGGCGACTCCGCAGGCGGCCTTTGGACGCTCGTGTGGATCGTCACCGCGGGTGCGGTCACGATGCAGGTCGTCCACGCCAACGCGATCGGCCAACCCGAGGCCGCGATGGTCTACGCGACCGCCTCCGTGCTGACGGTGGTGCTGTGGCGTGCCAAGACCCGACGTTCGCTGCGCGATCGGCTGCGCGCTGCTGGCATGATCGAGGACCCGTTGCCGCGCTACCGGCCGGTTCGCTGGGTGTTGCGCCCGCGCGAAACCTTCCGCGCCTGGTACCTGGCCCTCGGCGAGGGCGTCTCCGACCCGGCCACGGCCATGGACATGGCCCGCGCCGACCGGCTCTATCACCGTTCGGCCAAGACGGCCCGCGAGGCGCTCACCCGCGCCCGCCGCGCCCGCCAGCCGCTGCCCGACCTCACCGACCAGCAGCACGTGGTGCCGCCGTGGCGGGTCACGCACCCCGACGCGCGGCGCTTCGGCGTACTGCCCTGGCACCAGCACACCCCGGCCCAGCTCGCCGCAGCCAAGGAAACCGCGCCCGTCCAGGCCACGCCACTTCCGCCAGCCCAAGTTGTACGCCCACAGCCGCCCGTCCAACGCGCGGCCCAGCCGATCGAGCAGCGCCCGCCGTCGGACCGCGACGAGCCGCTGCTGCCCGCGCCGATGCCGTCGTTCTCGGCGCCGGACGTGTTCGAACCACCGATCTCCGTCCCGCCGCCCTTCTCGGCTCCACCGCAGCCGGAGCGACCGGTGTCGGCGGTGCCGGCCGAACTGTTCCGCGAACTTCGCGAGCAGATGTCGTCGCCCCGCGAGATCCGTGAGCAGACGTCCCCGCCCCGCGAGATCCGCGATCAGATTCCGTCGCCGCTGGCGGCCGCCACTGCTCGTACGCAGGGCCCGTTGCGGCTGGCGGTGTTCACCGCGCTCGACCGGATCATCACCGACTCCGACGAGGGCCTGATGCGCGGCGAGATCATCGGCGCGCTGGTCGACCAGTTCCCCGACGACGACCCTGAAATGCTCGAACGCTTCTTCGACCAGTACACCGAAGAGGCGTCGATGGGCCGACGTCCCCGCCGAGCCGCAGTCGGCTGACCTGACAGTTACCGGACGCCGGGTGGCGTATCCAGCGGGAACGCCACCTCGGTGTCCGCGTCCGGCGAGTGAGCGAGCGCAGCCTCCGCCATGAGCTGCTCCACCTGCGCATCCGGGTACGCCGCATCCACCGGCTCGGCGAACCAGCCACACCGGCAGACGACGCTGTAGTAGCCGAGCGGCTCGCCCCGGTCGAAGGCGTAGATCAGGCCGGGATCGTGTTCCGGCTTGGGCGAGGTGCCGAAGATGCGACCGAGGATGCTCATGGCGCGGGAGCCTATCGACGCCCCGCAACCAGCCCACCTCGCTCGGCGTACCGGCGCCGCTCGCCTGCCGGTGCGTCCATCGCTGCCAAATCCATGATCAACGGGAAGGGCGCGGCGCGAAAGCGGGTGAAGGAGGTAGAGCAGGCGGGGAGGTCGCCCGGGAGGGGGACGCGGGAAGACATGAAGATCGTTCAGCGGACGCAAAGTGCGATATCGCGACGGTCGTCGTCGATACTGTCTGGCGGACCGAGGATCGTTCCCCGACGAGGAAGGGTTGACTCCGTGGCCGGCAGACATGCCGCAGGAAAGACCACCCCCAAGGATCACGAATCCCGCACAACGCAGTCGCAGTACTTGGCCCGGCACGCGTTGAACCGCCGCCGTCGCCAGCTCGTGGTTCCCCTCGCCACCGCCACTGCCCTCACGGTGGCCGCCATCGGTGCTGCCGGTCTCGCCCGGGCGAACGGGCCGGCGCAGAATCCGGAGACGCCGTCGAAGGCCGAGAACGCCGAGACTCCCCTGCACGAGACCGAGGTCGCGTCGCGGTCGGAGAGCCGGCCGACCCCGAAGCCGTCGCCGACGAAGAAGAAGCCGAAGGTCTCCGGCACGTGCGGCGCGAGCTTCTACGACGTCGGTCAGGGTACGGCCAGCGGCGAGCGCTTCGATCCGTCGCAGTTGACCGCAGCGCACAAGACCTGGAAGTTCGGCACTCGCGTACGCGTGACCAATCCCCGCAACGGCAGGTCCGTCGTCGTACGCATCAACGACCGGGGCCCGTATATCGACGGGCGCTGTATCGACTTGTCGCGGGCGGCGTTCGCCTCGATCGAGAACCCGGGCCGGGGTGTCATGACGGTCCGCTACGAGGTCATCGCGTAGCGCCGAGACCGAATCAGAGAACCACGGAAGCGGGTGACCAGCGAAGGTCGCCCGCTTTCGGCGTATCAGCTGGATTTTCGGCGGGGCGACATGGCCCGCAGGCGCTCGATGGCCTCGCCGAGCAGGGCCGTGTTCTTGCGCACGAACTCGAGGATGAGCTGGGTCTCCTCGGGTGAGTGGCTGCCGAGCAGGCGCGTACGCGCGAGCGTGAGCGGGATGAACAGTGGAGAGATCTCGGTCAGCCCGCGCTCCATGTTGATCGTGACGGTGACCCGGCGGCGGTCCTGCGGGTCGCGCTCGCGCAGGATGTGCCCTTCGGCCTCGAGTTTGTCGAGGATCGCGGTGGTGGAGGCGGTGGTGAGGCCGATGCCGGCGGCGACCTGGCCGGCGGTGAGCGGGCCGTCGAGGGCTATCAGGTTGAGGCAGTTGAGTTGGGTCGCGTTGAGGCCGACGACTTCCGCAGCCGCCTGACCCAGCGCCATCGACATGACCGCCTGACGGCGCATGAGCTGCTCGAACTCAGCCTCCTCCGCCGTGACACCCGGTACGGCGGACCGAATCTGACGGTCGGCGCTTGACATGTGACCTCCGCTGCCGCATTCTCTAGAAAACCTAGTCTTTAGAAATCCTAGCTTCTAACTTTACTAGAAGGGCAAGATTCCTAATGGAACGTCTAGCGTCCCACACCACCCCGGCCGTGAGCCAGGACGCGGAACCGACGAGCGACCCGCGCCGCTGGATCGCGCTCATCACGATGCTCAGCGGCGCGTTCATGAACCTGCTCGACGTCAGCATCGCCAACGTCGCGCTCCCCTCCCTGCGGGCCGACCTCGGTGCCAGCTTCTCCGCCGTGCAATGGCTGCTCGCGGGGTACACGCTGGCCTTCGCCGCGCTCCTGATCACCGGTGGGCGGCTGGGCGACATGTTCGGCCGCAAGCGGCTGTTCCTTATCGGCATGATCGGCTTCGCGGTCGCGTCCGCGCTGTGCGGCGCCGCTCCGACGCCGGGCGTACTGGTCGGCGCGCGCATCCTGCAGGGCGCCGCCGGTGCGCTGATGGTGCCGCAGGTCCTGGCCACGATCCAGGTCACCTTCTCCCCCGCCGAACGCATCAAGGCCCTCGGCGCGTTCGGCGCCACCGCCGGTCTCGGCACCGTCTCCGGCCCGCTGCTGGGCGGCGTACTGATCCAGGCGGATCTGTTCGGGTGGGGATGGCGCTCGATCTTCTTCATCAACGTGGCCATCGCGGCGATCGCGGTGCCGATCGCATTCTTGGTGGTACGCGAGTCGCGCAACACCCAGGCGGCTCGCCTCGACCTGCCGGGCGTCGTCCTGGTGACCGCCGGGCTGCTGCTGTTCGTCTACCCCATCGTGCAGGGCCGGGAGAACGACTGGCCGCTCTGGGGCTGGCTGATGATGATCGCCGGGCTGGTCGTGCTGGCCTTCTTCGCCTGGTACGAGCGCCGCCGCACGTCGCCGCTGGTGCCGATGACGCTGTTCGGCCGCCGATCGTTCACCGCCGGAGTCCTGACCGGACTCGCCTTCTTCGGCGGGATCGCGTCCTTCTTCCTGGTGCTGACCTTCTACCTCCAGTACGGCCTCGGCTTCACGCCGCTGCGGGCCGGTCTGACCACGCTGCCGTTCTCCATCGGCGTCGGCGTGCTGTCGGTCGCCGCCACGAAGCTCGCCCCGAAGCTGGGCCGCCTCACCGTCATGATCGGCGCCGCCGTGATGGCGCTGGGCATCGGCGGAGTCGTCTACACCATCGGCGAGTACGGTCCCCGCATCGAGTCGTGGCAGCTCATCCCGGCCATGGCGATCGCCGGCGCCGGCATGGGACTGGTCGTCGCCCCGCTCGCCGACATCATCCTGGCCGGGGTCGACCGCAAGGACGCCGGTTCGGCCTCTGGCGTCATCAACACGGCGTACCAGATCGGCAACGCGCTCGGCATCGCCGTGCTCGGCTCGATCTTCGTCAGCCTGCTCGGCAGCCAGGTCGGCCCGGCCGTCGACCACGTCGCTCCGCAGATCCGGGCCGTCATCACGGTCCCGGCCGCGCAGGACGCTGCGATCGCCGGTTTCGAGACCTGCCTGTACGACCGGGTGACCGCTGACGACACCGCTGTGGTGCCGGCCAGCTGCCAGGCCGTGTCGGCCGCTGCGGCTTCGTCGCCGTCGCCGGAGACGGCGGCTGTGGCGAACGCGGCTGCTACGGAGGCTCGCGAGCGGGTGTTCGGTGGGGCTACCCAGCGGACGCTCGGCTGGCAGCTGGGTCTGCTCGCGCTGACGCTGCTGCTGATGACGGCGCTGCCTCGGGGCAAGGGCGTACACGCCGGTCCGCCCAGCGCCTGACGCCCTGCATTCCCAGCGCGCTGCGATTCCTTGCGCGCTGGGATTCCTTGCAGATCACGGTTACGCATGCTTCCGGTGCCCGGGGAGGCATGCGTAACCGTGATCTGCACCTAACGGGCGCGACGCGGACGCGGTGCGGGCGCGGGCGGGCGGCGCGGGCGGGGCGGGCGGGCGAGGGCTACAGCGGGGGGTTGAGTTCGGTGGTGAGGGAATCGGCGATCCAGTCCAGCGCGACGGACCGGTCGAGCAGCGAAGGGTGCACGGTGAGCTGGACGGCCAGCCCGTCGATCAGCGACGTGATCCGCCAGGCCGCCTTGACCGGGTCGGCGCAGGTGAACGACCCGTCCGCGACGCCGGCCGCGATCGCCTCGGCCAGCGCCTCCTTCCAGCGCAGGTACAGCCGTCGCGACACCGCTTCCAGCGACTCGTTGCGCAGCGCCTCCGACCAGCCGTCGATCCACAATGCCCAGGCTTTCGACCTTCCGGCCGGGGCGTACAGGTCGATGATCTGGCGCACCTTCTCGGCCGGCGGAAGAGCTGACGAGGCAACCTGGTCGAGCCCAGCGAGGTCCCGTTCGGCGGCGTACGCGAAGGCCTGGGCGAGCAGAGCGTCTTTGGTGCTGAAGTGGTAGAACACCAACGCCTGGCTCACTCCGGCGGCGCGCGCCACATCCCCCGTACGCGTATTGGCCAGCCCACGCTCGACGATGACGTCCACCGCTGTGCGGAGCAACTCGTCGAGGCGTACGTCGGCGGGTCGGCGGCTCACGCGGGACACGGTAACGCATCTCGATCGGAATACGGCTCGTTGCTCCCGTTATGCGCCTCCGCCGATTCGCCCTGCTCATCGCCTGTTTCACGGTCGCCGCCTGTGCCCCAGCCGCGGTCGAGAACAGTGCTCAAACGCCCGCACCGACACCGGCGGCCGAACCCGGGAACCCGGAGGTGACGCTCGCGTTCGCCGGCGACGTGCATTTCACGGCCAGAACTCTCGGCGTACTCGCTGATGTGGGAAAGCTGGACCCGGTCGCGAAAATGATGGCCGACGCGGACGTGGCGATGGTGAACCTCGAGACCGCAGTGACCACGCGCGGGACCGCGGAGCGCAAGACGTTCCTGTTCCGCTCGCCGCCCGGCGCGTTCGCCGCGCTGAAATCCGCGGGCATCGACGTGGTCACGGTCGCGAACAACCACGCGCTGGACTACGGCCGGGTCGGCCTCGCGGACACGCTCGCCGACGCCGCGACCGCGCGGATGCCCGTGGTGGGCGCGGGTTCGTCGGCGGCCTCGGCCTTCGACCACCACCTCTTTTCCATCAGGGGTACGCGCATCGCAGTGCTCGGCATGAGTCAAGTGAGTGAGCTGTGGCAGCAATGGCGAGCTACCGACGACGACTCGGGCATCGCCATGGCACGGGACACCACGCGCGCCGTCAACGCCGTACGCCAAGCCGCCAAAGCGGCCGACGTCGTCGTGGTCTACCTGCACTGGGGTACGGAGTACCAGAAGTGCCCGTCGAAGGAACAGCGCACGCTCGCCCGGCAACTCGCCGACGCCGGCGCGGACGTCATCGTCGGTACGCACGCCCACGTGCTGCAAGGCGACGGGTGGCTGGATGACGCGTACGTGCACTACGGGATGAGCAACTTCGTGTGGTGGCGCAACGATGCTGCGACCAACGACACCGAAGTACTCCGGATCACGGTGCGATCCGGGCGGGTTGCCTCGGCTGATGTCGTCCCCGCGTACATCAACCGGACGACGGGGGTTCCCTATGCCGTTGGCGGCTCCGCCGCCTCCCGGATCCTCGGCGTTCGGTCGCGCGCTACCGCGTGCTCCGGCCTCACCCCGCCCACCGCCCCCTAACGCCTCGCCCCATCCCCGTTGATCATGGAGTTAACTGTGGTCTCGTCGGTGTGTCGAGGGGGTAAACCCCATGATCAACGCGGCGTCTGGGGGCGACGTGGCAGACTTTGCCCGTGCTCGATCACCTGCTGCCGCGCGTACTGGAGCTTGTCGCCGCCAAGCCGAACCGGGTGATCGTCGGTCTCGCGGGGCCACCGGGAGCCGGCAAGACGACGCTCGCCCGCGACCTCTGGCAGGGACTGACCGCGCACGGCATCACCAGCGCGATCGTTCCGATGGACGGCTACCACCTGGCGAACGAGGAGCTACGCCGACTGGGGCGAACCAACCGCAAGGGGGCGCCGGACACGTTCGACGCCGACGGCTACCTGGCGTTGCTCTGGCGCCTGTGTACGCAGTCCCAGTCCACGGTGTACGCACCGTCGTTCGATCACGTCCTCAACGAGCCGATCGCGGGGTCGATCCCGATCGCGCCCAGCGACCGCGTCATCGTCACCGAGGGCAATTACCTGCTGCTCGACGAGGAGCCCTGGGCAGGCGTACGCGCACTGCTGGACCTGTCGGTCTATGTGGACGTCGAATCGTCCGCCGAACGCGTCGAGGGTCTCATCGAGCGCCAGCTAGCCAAGGGGCTCGAAGTGAAGGCGGCCGAGGACTGGGTGCTGCGCAGCGATGAGGCGAACGCTCACCTCATCGCCACCCGAAGCGCCACCGCAGACGTCACCGTCACCCGGTAACAGTCAGCGGACTTGGAACGACCGCTTCGACAGCCCGAGGAAGTACCCCTCGATCGTGGTCTCCACCGGCATATCCGGCTGCGCCGCCGCGCCCATCGTCACGAACAGCGGGATGTAGTGGTCCACCGTCGGGTGTGCGTACGGCATGCCCGGCGCCTTGGACGCGTACGCCGCCAGAGTGTCCACGTCACCCCGGCCGAGCGCGTCGGCCGCCCACTCGTCGAAGTCCTTCGACCAGCCGGGCGGCGGGTTGCCCGGAGTGTAGTCGGAGCGGCGCAGGAACGGCAGCCCATGGGTCATGAATCCCGACCCGATGACCAGTACGCCTTCCTCCCGCAGCGGAGCGAGCCGCCGACCGAGGTCGAGCAGCTTGGCCGGATCCTGGGTCGGCAGGCTCAACTGCACGACGGGTACGTCGGCCAGTGGCAGCATGACCTTCAGCGGCACCCACGCGCCGTGGTCGAGGCCGCGGCTGCGGTGCTCGTGCAGGTCTTCGCCGTCGGGCAGCAGCGCGGCCACCTTGCGGCCCAGCTCGCTCGCGTCCGGCGTCGGGTAGGTCATCTCGTAGAACCGGCGCTCGAAGCCACCGAAGTCGTAGACGAGCGGCGTGCCGGCGGCTGTGCCGGAGATGCTCAGCGGGGCATGCTCCCAGTGCGCGCTGACGATGAGGACAGCCTTCGGCTTCGGCATCTCCTGCATCCACCCGAACAGCTGGCTCATCCAGAGGTCGTCGTCGAGCAGCGGCGGCGCGCCGTGGCCGAGGTACAGGGCGGGCATCGGCCCGTCCTCGGGAGTCCAGACGCGCTGCTCCTGGCTCAGCGGCGCGGCCTGGGCGAGAAAGCGGTCGTACGGGAAGTTCATGCCTTCATCGTAGCCCGCTTTAGTTGAACCTTCAAATAGTTGACCGAGGCGTATCTTGCTCCTGTGACGCGCATCCCCCTCGCCGCACTCGCCGCCGCCGTGTGCCTGGCCCTCGCCGCGTGCAACACCGCCGCCCCCGACCCGGTGGCCTCGTCATCGCCCTCGGCCACGCCCTCCTCGGCAGCGCCGTCGCCCAGCCCGTCGACGAAGGGCCCGGAGCCGACGATCACCCTGGCCTTCGCCGGGGACGTGCACTTCACGGGCAAGACGGCGAGCCTGCTCAACAATCCGGCCACCGCCGTCGGCCCGTTCGCCAAACAGCTTTCGGCCGCCGATATCGCGGTAGTCAACCTGGAGACGGCGATCACCACCCGCGGCACCCCCGAGCCGAAGGAGTTCCATTTCCGAGCGCCGCCCAAGGCGTATAACGCCTTGAAAGCGGCCGGAATCGACGTGGCGTCACTGGGCAACAATCACGCGCTGGACTACGGCCGGGTCGGCCTGGCCGACAGTCTGGACGCCGCCCGTGCGGCCGGCATGCCCGTGATCGGCGCGGGTCGCACCGAGGCCGAGGCTTACGCACCGTGGGTGACCACGGTCAAGGGCGTGCGCATCGCGATTCTCGCGATGTCCCAGATCCACACCCTCGCGGAATCCTGGGCCCCCACCGCCACCCGGTCCGGCGTCGCCATGTCGCACGACCGGGCCCGCGCAGTTCAAGCGGTACGCGACGCGAAAGCGCAAGCGGACGTCGTCGTGGTGTTCATGCATTGGGGCGTCGAAGGCAGCAACTGCCCGAAGGCGGAGATGACCTCCCTGGCCAAAGCACTCTCCGGGGCCGGCGCAACCATGATCATCGGTACGCACGCCCACGTGCCCCTGGCCGGCGGCTACATCGGCGCGACCTACGTTCACTACGGTCTCGGCAACTTCGTCTGGTACACCGGCGGCTCGGACCGGCCAAGCTCGGACACTCTCGTGCTGAACGTCACCCTCACCGGTTCCCGAATCACCTCGACGTCCGTTTTGCCGGGTATCGTGACGTCTTCCGGACAGCCCGCCCCAGCCACCGGTAGCCGCCTGGCCTCGGTGAAATCCCGGCTAGCCGCAGCGGCCCGATGCTCCGGATTAGCCGCATCCCCCTCGTGACCTGCGACTCCGCCATTTCGACGCGCCCAGGAGGTATCCGGTTTGGCAACGCTCCCCGAGACCCGCTAAAGTCTTTCAAGTCAGCGCGGGCCGCTCACGCGGAACCGGGCCGATTGCGGACGTAGCGCAGTTGGTAGCGCATCACCTTGCCAAGGTGAGGGTCGCGAGTTCGAGTCTCGTCGTCCGCTCGGAGAATCCCCAACCCAGGGGAAAGCCACGGTGGAGTGGCCGAGAGGCGAGGCAACGGCCTGCAAAGCCGTGTACACGGGTTCAAATCCCGTCTCCACCTCGGTCCGGCTGCGAAGCCGAACTAGTACGGGCGATTGGCGCAGTGGGAGCGCGCTTCCTTGACACGGAAGAGGTCACTGGTTCAAACCCAGTATCGCCCACCAGAGAAACTACAGGTCATTGGCTTCTTGTGTTACAAAGATGCAAGGAGCCGGTTGCTTCTTTGCTCGTTACATGTGGAGCAAATGTGGAGCAGAGAACAGCTTCGGCGGTGTCTGGATGGATTTCTAGACAATTGCCGCGCCGAGGCAGGACGCGGATATGTCCTCCTGGAGCAACCACGCTTCCCGAATAGCCTCACCTTTCCCGGCAACTGGCCACTGGTCTCGCACGCGACGACCGACCCAGCGCTTTATTCGGTCATGCCGAGAGTCGCCTGAGGCGTCGTGTTGTCGCACCTCGGTCGTAACGTGATTTGGATGGGGTTGTTACCTGCCCAGTGTTCAGTTGTGGCTTCTCGGGAAATCTGGTCCGTGCGGCAGCCGTGAAGCCCGCTTGGCCATCGACGATTACTGACCTCGTGGCTGGCAGATGCACCTTGAGCTGGTCCTGCGCCGCCTGCATAAGCTGAGCCGCGTCCAACTCTGGCGCGGATTTCCACGCATATCTGGCCGACATGAGCCGTGGCGCCGACAACAGCGACTCGACGCGTCCCTATGTGATCCGGGATCATGGCGGATCCGCTGGTCCCGGCCGGCGGCGGGCCATGGTGATTATCTCGCAGGTGCGCTCCGTGCGCGCCTAGCTCCTGTCGTGCGACGCAGCCCTCCGCGGCCCCTCGCCGATCGGCCAGCGCCCTCGACAATCGAGTGTGTCGTCGTCGTGTTCAACCTCGACTGTTCGTTCCGCGAATCGCCTACGAATCGCCCCAGAATTTCTTGACGACACTTTCTTAAGATGGCATGATCTTCGTCATGCAGAGCCTGATCTCTCGTGACGAGGCGCAAACGCTGCTCGTCGAGCACATCCCCGACATCACGCAGGTGGTGGAGGCCGGCTGGGACCGGTGGCGCAGTGTCTGTGAAGCGTTCCCGGCGGAGACGGCTCAGATGCGCAGGATCACCCGGGCGAACTTGGTGTACGACGCCATGGTCCTGGAGGCGCACAGCCGGTTCGACGGCAAACCAGACATCGTGGTCAGCGAGGCTCGCGGCTTTCTGACCTTGACGTTCGGTCATCAGATCGTGCTGCGGTTCAAGAAGTTCCGCGGCTCAACGCTGCGTACGGCGGGCGTCGACACTCGCCAGCGCCAGCAGTTCGAGCGGCAGCTTCTCGTGCAGACCCTGCCCGGGATGGAGGTCACGGGCCTGGTCGCCGGTTATCTCCTGGACCCCCTGGAGCAGGAAATACACCGGATCGCGATAGTATGCCCGCTCGACGGGATGAACATCTGGGAGCTCGAGTTGCAGCGCGATGCGGCCGCGGTCGTGGCGCTGCCGCATCAGGAGGTTCCGGCACCGACCGTCGAGGTCCGCAGCACCCGGATGCCGCATATCACCCAGGCTGAGGAGGCGTAATCGTGAACCCGCGCATGATCACTCTTGCGCGGGAGTCGCGTGGGCTTAGCCAGTCGGAGCTGGCGACCAAGGCGCGCATCCCGCAGGGCACGCTGTCGAAGGCTGAGAACGGCTTTATCGACTTGCCCGAGGAGCGCGTTCAGGCCATTGCGGACGCCTTGGACTATCCGCGTGCCCTGCTGGACTGGTCCGATCCGGTCTACGGCTTCGGCAGCTCGATGTTTCACCACCGCAAGCAACAGAGTCTCACTCAAGGGCTACTCAAGAAGATCCAGGCGACGATGAACCTGGTCGTCGGTCGGCTGCGACGCTTGTCCAACGGCATAGAGATCACGACGCCGTTCACCATGCCCGCGATGGACAGCTCCAAGCTAACGCCGGAGGAGATCGCCCAGGCGGTCCGCCGGGCATGGCTGGTGCCGATCGGGCCGGTTCAGAGCATGATGGCGCTGTTGGAGGCGGCCGGCGTCCTGATCGTTCGCCGTGACATGGGTACGCACCGGATCTCGGCGATTTCCATCCGCATCCCGGACGGCCACACGCTGATCATGCTCAACCTGGGCCTGCCGCCGGACCGCGAACGGTTCACCCTCGCCCACGAGCTCGGGCATCTTGTCATGCACGACCTGCCGGAGCCGGAGGAAGACGCAGAGAACGAGGCCGACAGGTTCGCCGCAGAGTTCCTGATGCCTGCGGCCGAGATCCGGGCGCAACTGACGCGCATCGACATCCAGAAGGCGGCGATGCTCAAGCGTCACTGGAAGACCGCGATGAGCGCGCTCATTCGCAGAGCCCGCGACCTTGGCGTCATCGCCGAGCCCCGTTACCGCAGTCTCATGACTCAGATGTCGCAGCGCGGCATTCTCAAGATCGAACCGACAGTCGACCTGCCGCGGGAGGAACCGCGTGTGGTGGCCTCGATCCTCGACGTCCATGTCAGTCAACACCAGTACAGCCGTCAGGATCTCGCGGACCTGGTGTGCCTGAACCGGGACGAGTTCATAGCAGAATTCGCTCCGCCTCACGACAGTCCTCAGGCCGCCCGGCGTGAGGGCCGCACCCGACTTCAGGTAGTGCGCTGACCCGGACAGCGATTGTCCCGAGTTCAGCAGCGCCGAGAGAACCAGGACCAGCATGTCGTTCGACTTCTCCAAAGTGCGTACCGGCGGCCAGGCTCGCAAACTGACCGATCCGCGCCAGCTCTTCGACGCCCTACCCAGCCGCGAACAGCGGCTGGAGTTCCTGCGTGACCCCCAGGGCCAAGTTCTCGAGACCTGGTACGAGCGGCGAACCGAGCGGGACCTGGTGGTCAAGATGAACACTGGCAGCGGCAAGACCCTGGTCGGCATGCTGATGTGTCAGTCCAGCCTGAATGAGGGCGTCGGCCCCGCGCTATATGTAGCACCTGACCCCTATCTGGCCGACCAAGCAATCGCGCAGGGTCGCGCACTCGGCCTGGAGGTCACCGACAACCCCGAGTCGCCGAAGTTCATCGCAGGTGAGGCCATCTGCGTCGTGAGCATCCGCAAGCTCGTCAACGGGAAGTCAGTGTTCGGATTCGCCTCCGGCTCTCGCCCCATCGTGAAGGTGGGCACCGTCGTCATTGACGACGCACACGCGGCCCTGATCACCCTCGAACAGCAGACCACCCTCACGGTCCGTGGTGACCTGCCCGCCTACACCAAACTGCTGAACCTGTTCGCCGAGGACCTGAAGAAGCTCAACGCGCCGATGTTCCTGGACATCAAGTACCAGGTCCACGACGCTGTCCTGCAGGTGCCCTTCTGGTCCTGGACGGCACATTTGTTCCAGGCCACCGAAATCTTACAGGGGCTCCGTGACGATCAGGATGTCCAGTGGACCTGGCCGCTGGTTAAGGCCCTCTTGCCTTTCTGCGAGGTCGTCTTCTCCGCGGCGGCGGTCGAGATCCGCCCGCCGTGTCCGCCGATCGCTCAGGTTGCGAGCTTTCACGAGGCCAAGCGGCGTATCTATCTCACCGCCACCCTCGCCGACGACAGCATCCTGGTCACCGACTTCGCCGCCGACGCTACGAGCATCGCCCGACCGATTACTCCCAGCGGGGGTGGCTACCTCGGCGATCGGCTGATCATCGCCCCCCGGGAAATCACCGCAACGATCGGCGAGCACGACATTCGCTCCGCGGTCCGTGGGTTCGCCGACGACGGTCTCAACGTCGTCGTCCTTGTTCCGAGCCACCGACGAGCGCAGCTGTGGGAGGGATACGCGGACGTCACCGCATCCACCGCGGCGCAGATAGCCGAGGTCGTCGCCCGGCTCCGCACGAAGCATGTCGGAGTCGTCGTGCTCGTCAACAAGTACGACGGAATCGATCTGCCCGACGATGCCTGCCGGGTTCTGGTCATCGACGGTCTGCCCGAGGCATACAGTGCCGGTGACCGCCGCGACCGAACTGTCCTCGGCGACTCCGACGCGATGGTCGCCCGGCAACTTCAGCGCATCGAGCAGGGTATGGGCCGCGGTGTCCGATCCACCGGCGACTACTGCGTGGTCCTGCTTCTGGGCGCCCGCCTGTCCCAGCTGATCGCGACGCCCGCCAATCGCGGCAAACTCGGCCCTGCCACACGTGCGCAGGTCGAACTGTCCCGCGAGGTTGCCTCCGGCCTCGAGGGCTTCACTATGGATGCCCTTACCGGCGTAATGCGTCAGGTCCTTAACCGAGACCGAGACTGGGTCGCTGAGGCGCGCAGCCGCCTCGCCGGCGTCACCTACGGCGACGCGACCGTCACGAAGGTCGCGATACATCAGCGGGCCGCGTTCGACCTCGCCGTACTTGGCCAGTACGAATCGGCGGCGGCCGAGATGAGCAAGGCGGTCAACGCTGCGGTCGACAACCGGCAAAAGGGCTGGCTACAGGAACAGCTCGCAAGCTACCAGCACCACCTCGACCCGGCGCGGGCTCAGAGCACCCTCGCGGGCGCACTCAAGCTAAATCCCTATGTGCTCCGACCTCGCGACGGGGTCCCCTACCAGCGACTTACGGCCGGGAAAGCCCAGGCGGCGCAAGCCGCCGGGTATCTGGAGGCGACCTACCGTGATGCGAACAGCCTTCGGCTAGGGTTCGACGCCCTTGCTGACGACCTTGTCTTCAATCCTGACCACGTGCCCGAATTCGAAGACGCCCTCGAGCACCTCGGCGAGCACCTCGGCTTCACCGTCCAGCGCCCCGAACGCGACAGCGGCAACGGCCCCGACGTGATGTGGGCGCTCGGCGACCTCCGTTACCTCATCATCGAAGCGAAATCCGGAGCCACGGCCGACAGGATCTGGCGCAAGGACGTCGAGCAGCTCAGCCACTCGATGAATTGGTTCGGCGAACACTATGACCAATCCTGCACTGCGTCCCCGGTCATCGTGCACCCGGTCAAGACCTGCGAAAAGAACGCCGTACCGCCGCCGGGCACACGGATCATCACCGAGGAAGGACTGCGCAAGCTTCGAGAAGCGGTCGCCGGGTTTACTGTCGCACTGAGCACCAGCAGCCAATACTCCGATCCCGCAGCAGTCGGCGATCGCCTACGCGAGCACCACCTACTCGGGACCGGATTCCTTGACCGGTACACCGTCCCGGCAGGACGCACCTACACATAGCCGATACGCGGCCCGGATCCGTCCACTGTCCGCTACCGAGGCGCCGGAGCTTGAGAGCCATACTGACCAGGCATACTGACAAAGACTGACAGCGTGAGGCAAGAAGGGAGACCGTGGGCCGTGGGCCGTGGAAGCGGCCGGAGCTCAACTCTGGACCGTTGGAGGCTCTGAACGCGGCGCTACACGAACTCCGTGGCCGGGCCGGCAAACCCGGCACGCGGGAGCTGGCCGGGCTCGTTAGCGCCGGCGGGATCAAGGCCAGCCACACGCGCATTTACGATGTATTCGTCCAACCGCGCTTGCCGGATCGTGAGCTGCTGATCGCCATCGTCGGGGTCCTAGGTGAACGATCCGGGGACCTGGGCCGCGAACGCGAGCAGGATCGGTTCCGTTTCCTCTGGGCCGACGCGCGTGGCGTCGGTTATCGAGCTGGCCGCTACCAGGCAGTCCTGCCCACGCCGCCACCTGAACCGCCGGAGTTCTGGACCCCGGACGACGCCAATGCGACGCTCGCAAAGATGGTGCTCGCAGCAGCAACGCCCTCAGAGCTGGAGTACATCGCGATGATCCTCAACAACGGCGGCGACCCCAGATCGCTCACCGCCGCGGTCGAGCCGATCTACCCTCGGCTGCCGAACCGCGACACCGTCGCATGGGCTACTTTTGATCATCGAGCTACTCCCGTCCAGGGTGGTCAGACCCCCAGGTTGACAAGACAGTCGGGCATCCTCTGTGCGATATGAATGATTGGGTGATGTCGACGACCTCGTGGTACTGATCGTCGAACAACTTGTCGTACCCGCACTTAGGGCGCGAAGACCTCGCTACATTCGTCCCCCGCCTGGGTGTCGGCGAGTTGACGCTTCGCTCTCGTTCAGCAGCGCGTTGATCATCCGCGATCGCTTCAGTAGGGCGTATGCGGTGGCTTGGTCGAAAGGGGTGGCCGAGCGAGCTCACTCTCCGGTGGACACAGCGCTGGCCGCATTTGGGCTAGCTCCAGACGATTAGGCCATGATCGCGTTACCCGCTACGCGCATCAGCCCCATAAGATTAAGGCCCGCTAGACCGTAGGTGGTGGTCCAGTAGCGGCACAACGCATGTGGGCTGCAGTCGGACGGAGGCGCGTGGATGGGGCCGTGGCAACCCATGCAGGCCGGTGACCCGGATCAGTGCGGCGGATTCCGGCTTACTCACCGGATTGGCGAGGGGGGCTTTGGCACGGTGTTCCTCGGGTTCAGGCCAGACATCGCCGACCCTGCGGCTGTCAAGATCTTCAAACCGGGCTACGGGGCGTCACCGGTGTGGCGCAGCCGGTTTCTTCGTGAGATCGACGCCATCAAGCGAATGGCCGGCGCGCATACGGCCGCGCTCCTGGACGCTGACGGCAACGGGGACCCGGCCTGGCTTGCAACGCGCTACGTCCATGCCCCACCGCTGAACACGCTGGTCGGCCAGTATGGAGCTTTTGACACCCTTTGCGCCTGGTGGCTGGCGACCGGTCTAGGTGAGGCTCTGGCAGAGATCCACGCCAAGGGGATCCTGCACCGTGACCTCACGCCCCGCAACATTCTTGTCACCAGCACGGGCGTCAAGGTCATTGACTTTGGCATTTCCCGCTTCACCGATACCGATGGTGTGACCACGGACAGTTCGTTCTTCGGGTCTGTCGACTTCACCGCGAACGAGCATCTGCTAGACCCGCGACAGGCAACGGAGAAGTCTGACGTCTTCGCCCTAGGCGCCGTGTTGGTTTATGTCACTACGGGAAGGCCGCCGTTCCATCAGGTCTCGGCGGCTGATCGGTTGCAGGGTGCCTTGCCGAACCTCGACGGCGTTCCGGACGAGTTGTACGACCTAGTTGAGTCTTGTCTGACTCCAACACCGGCCTACCGTCCGACGGCCATGAACGTTTTTCGCACCGCTCTGGGCTGTCTTGCCGATTTCGCGGTGCCTCTGGCCAGCGATTCCGGGTTGCCGCTACCTATGGAGATCAGAGACTTCGTCGAGCAGTGGGTAGCCAGCCCCGTGTCTGTACCGGACTTGGTGGTCGTCAGCGCCGGGGGCGCAGCCGCTGATTCAGCCGCAATCTCCATCGGCGACGCTACAAAATCTCAGCACACCGACAGCCGTCATCCTGACAACGCGCCTCCGAAGAGCGCATTTGGCGACGAATGGAGAGCGCGGTGGCGTAGCGCCGCCGCGCGTAGACGGGACGGCTATGGTAGGCGACCTGGCAGCATGTAAGGACTCGACGGGCCGCGCGCTGACGAAGCGTAAAGATGAGATCACGATGGGAATGAAGGATGAGTGCCTCGGAGAGCGCTGAGGCGGCGCGTTTCGCCGCTGGCATGACGGTACTCATTCGCGACGAGGAGTGGCTGGTCACCGAGGTTAAGGAGACTGAGCGTGATGGCACCCGACTGGTTGTAACCGGCACCTCACCGTTGGTACGTGACCAGACCGCGGTATTCTTCCACCTCCCCGGCCGCCTCGACACCGTTCGCCCGCTCATGGCCGAGAACACTCAACTTGTATGCGACGCGAGCCCGGGATTTCGCCGGTCGCGGCTGTTCATCGAGGCGCTTCTGCGCAAGACGCCGTTGCCGCAGGGCGAACGCCGGCTCGCCACAGTCGGAAGCCACCTGGTCGACGATCTGCTCTATCAGCGCGCGCCGGCTAAACAGGCATTGGACAACCTCCGGCCACGACTTCTGATCGCCGACGCGGTCGGCCTGGGCAAGACACTGGAGATCGGGCTGCTGCTGTCGGAGCTGATCCGACGGGGCCGAGGAGACCGGATCCTTGTAGTCACTCCTAGGCACATCTTGGAACAATTCCAGCACGAACTATGGACAAGATTCGCAATTCCTCTAGTCCGCCTGGACTCGGCCGGAGTCGCCCGCATGCAGCAGAGCCTGCCTGCGGGTCGCAACCCGTTCGACTACTACAAGCGCGTCATCGCCTCGATAGACACACTCAAGAGCGCCCGCTACCGAGAGCAGCTTCGCCGTGTTGAGTGGGACGCGGTGGTCATGGACGAATCTCATAAGCTGATCGCTAGGACCGCGCTCAACAATCAGCTGGCACGGGTGCTCGCGCCGACCACCCATGCGTTCATTCTCGCCTCCGCTACCCCGCACAATGGCGATGATGAATCGTTCAACGAGCTCATCAGCCTCATCGACCCGACCGCGATCGTGGACGTCAAGAAACGCGCGACCAAGGACGAGCTTCGGCACCTGTATCTGCGCCGACACAAGATGAGCCGCGATGTAGCAGCCCAGATTGGCACACACTGGGCTGAACGCGCTCGCCCCCGTTTCGTGGACTGCGAGGCCACCGCAGCCGAGGAAGCTGTCCTCGACGAGCTATACACGACCTGGGTCCGGCCGCCGGCCGGTCAGAGCTCTCCGAGTACGGGCAGGGGCAGTGCTCTTTTCCCAGTGACTCTCCTGAAAGCGTTCCTTTCCTCGCACGAAGCGCTGAAAGAAACTGTCGACGCACGCATCGACCGGATCACGAAGTCACCACACCGTGACGCCGAGCGTCCGGCTCTGCAAAGGCTCAAGAGCTTGGCTGCGCAGATTGGGAAAAAGGAGTCATCCAAGCTAAAGGCCCTCGTCGCGACGCTGAAGGAGATTGGTGTCCGGCAAGGCTCGGAGACCCGGGTCGTGGTCTTCTCGGAGCGGCGTCGCACCATCGACTTTCTCTATGACCACCTACCGGTTGAACTAGGGCTCAGGCAGCCGGCCGTGGACCGACAGTCCGAGAAAGGCTTGACCGGACCAGTGCGGATTCTGCACGGTGGCCAATCCGATGAGGCACAGCAGCGCATTGTCAAAGACTTCGCGTTAGAGGCCAGTGACGTGCGGATCTTACTTACCAGCGACATCGCCGCGGAGGGCGTTAACCTGCACCGCCAGTGCCATCACCTAATCCACTACGACATCCCTTGGTCGTTAATTACCATCGAACAGCGCAACGGCCGCATCGACCGCTACGGTCAGCGCACTGCGCCTCAGATCCATGTGCTGCTCCACCGGTCGGCTAACCCGGCCCACGAGGCCGATGAATCGGTGTCGAAGAAACTTGCCCAGAAGGAGGACGCCGCACATCGAACCCTCGGCGAGGCTGCCGCTCTCATGGGCCTGCGCGATGAGGAGCGTGAAGCGAGCAGCATCGAGCAGGCTTATTTGGACGGGCGAGACGTTGACGATGTCGTGCCGGACACGCCAGCCGAAGAGGACGATATCTTCATGGCTGGCGGCTCATTCGACGATCACAGCGACGGCGATGTGCTGGTCGCCAGCACCGACGACGTGCTGAAGCAGCCTCGCTTGTTCGGGTCGACGAGGGAGTTCATCGAGGATGCGTTCGCCGAGGTGTATGAGAATCCGGCGGGCACCATCGGATTGAACTGGCTCGATTCCAGTGATTATCCGGATACGTTCGAGTTCGAACTCAACCGGGACGGTAATCGGCTGTCCGACCTTCAGCGTCGTATGAAGGTGCTCCCCCAGTCGTATCTCGATGAGCGGCGGGTCCTCGAGAAGCTGACCTTGACGTTGTCGGCGGACGTGGCTCACCGGCGCCTGGAGCTGGCGCGCCAGAACAGTGGCGAGCGGCGGCAGAAGCGTACAGGTGGTGCTACGAAGGAGCAGAAGTACGAGCAGTCTGCCTGGCCTGACATTTCCTACCTCACCGATCAGCATCCGGTGACCGAGTGGCTCGTCGACAAGGTCCTTGCCCGCAGAGCCTCAGATAGTCCTGATGGCAGGCGCCTAACCGCACCCGTCATTGTCGCTGACGTCACCGAACCTGTGTTTCTGGTCAACGGCCGTTACTCCAACAAGCAGGGCAAGCCCACCGTCTTGGCATGGATGGCGTTGCGCAGGGTCCCTGATGGTTTTGCTCTCGACGCCCGCGAGTTCGTCCAGGTTCTCCATGACGCAAAGGTCAATCGGGAAATGCGCCTGCGTCACGTTGAAGATCTTTCCCTCCTGCAGCAGCTAATCCCGCGGGTTGTCGTGGCCGCGCGCACTGAGATGCGCCAACGGCGCGAGGCCCAGGAGGACCAGCTCATGGCGCCGCTGGCAGAGTATGAGGAGCGCCTACACAACTGGGAGAAGGCGAAGTCCGTTCGCTATGAGCAATTGACGATCTTTGCTCATCGCCAGCGCGAGGAGAAGAAGGTCGAGAAGACCGCGATCGCTCTCAAGCGGCTCATCGACGAGCTCACCACCCAGGGCGAGCCCACAATCCGCATCGTCGGCGTGCTGATCCCTGCCGCAGTCGTAAAGGAGGCATGACGGCCGACATGGCGTTTACCTCGATTACCAACCAGGGCGAATACATCTCCGCCCACTACCTTGCCGCACTCTTGAAGAGTGATCTGGAAGGACTCCGCAGACGCTGGCGGCTGGCAGATAGGTCCGCAGCCGCGGACCCGCACGCAGTCCCGAGCTCCGCACACGGTATCAAGGGGCTCGGTCGACCGTTCTTTCCGCTCCGGAACCGCATCACCGAGCGCCTTGGCGACACGCCTACCGCGGCGGACCTGAACGATCCACAGATCGTCGACCAGGTCCGCGAACTGAACGACCTGATTCTGCGAGCCTTGGCCTACAGCAGCCCAGGCAGCGAAGAGCTTTCGTCCGGTCTGAGGTGGATTAGTCGCACGCACCTTGACGTCGTGCAGCTCGATCAGCACCGGCAGGTCCCCGTCGCCTTGGCTGTGTCCGGCCGAGACGGGCTTGAACTCGTCGCGCTCGATGCCACGTGGGCCGGTGACGCTGAGGGCATCGTCGATGCAGACGCTGGATGCCTGCTTCTTGACCCCATCAAGCTCGACGGCGATGATGCCCTTCAACACGCGGGCAAGGCCGTCGAGTTCCTTTTCGCCTGCGAGGACCCGCCTCGTTACGTCCTGCTGCTGGCTGGCAACGTCATCCTGCACGCCGATCGCTCCGCCTGGCCTAATAGCTATCTCGCAGTCGACCTCAGTCAGGCGCTGCACGCCAAGGATGACAAGCCTGGCGGTGAACTGGAAACCATTGCCGCTCTGCTCGGGGCAGAGTCACTCCTCGTCTTCGACGGCCAGACCGCGCTTGCCGGCCTGGTCGAAAAGGGCCACAAGCACGCCGTGAGCGTGTCCAAGGACCTGCGTGAAGCATTGCGCCAGTCCGTTGAGCTGATCGCTCAGGAGATACTCGATCGCATCCACGCCAACGATGCAGACCCCGACGACCTTGGGGCCGACGATCTAGCCTGGCGCCTCAGTGAGCAATCCCTGCGATACCTCTACCGAATCTTGTTCCTGCTCTACGCGGAGGCGCGGCCCGAGATCGGCATCCTTCCCGGCAAGGATGAGGCGTACAAGGAAGGCTACGGTCTCGCACGCCTTGGCGACATCGTCAGCTATGACCTGCCCGAGGAGTCCGAGAACGGGCTGCACTTCTACGAGTCGCTGCAGATCCTCTTCGCCCTTGTCGACCAGGGACATCGCCCCAAGCTGGCTAGCGAACTGGCCCTTGACGCCGAAGGAATCGACCCCGCCGTGGACAGCGACGGGATCCGGTTCGAGGCCCTCAAGTCCGAGTTGTTCAGGCCCGACCGCACCTCGCTCATCAGCGAGGCCCTCAAGGTCGGCGAGCTAACGATCGACACACGCCTGAGGAACCGGTGCCTCTGGCAGGTCATCAACCTCCTCATGCTCACGCCAGAGGCGCGGGGCCGCCATGGGCGCCGCCAGGGCCAACGTGGTTTCATCTCGTACGCGCAGCTAGGCATCAACCAGCTTGGCGCCGTGTACGAGGGCCTCATGTCCTACACAGGATTCTTTGCCCCTGACGACGTCCACGAGGTCGCCAAGACCGTCAAGACGGCTGGTAGGACTGCCGACGGCGAGTCGAAGGAAAAGGCCGACCCTTCGAAGGGCACCTGGATCGTCCCGGTCGGGCAAGCTCACCACTACGACCCAAAGTACTTTGTGCAGCGAGTCAACCCCATCACTGGAGATACGGAACGAGTCACTCACGTCAAGGGCTCTTTCGTCTACCGGATGTCTGGCCGCGAACGGCAGCGCTCCGCGTCGTTCTATACGCCGGAAGTCCTCACCGAGGCGACGGTCAAACATGCCCTCGCCGAGCTCCTCGATGAGCACACACCTGCCCGCGACATCCTCGAGATCACGCTCTGCGAGCCGGCGCTAGGTTCTGGCGCGTTCCTCAACGAGGCCATCAACCAACTCGCGCACGAGTACATGGATCGGGCCCAACGCGAACGAAACGTCCAGCTGTTGCCTGACCAGCTGGAGACCGAGAAACAGAAGGTTAAGGCATACCTTGCTCTGCATAACTGCTACGGCGTCGACCTCAACGCCACAGCTGTCGAGCTAGCAGAGGTGTCGATGTGGCTCAACGTTATGCATCCCAACCTCGACGCCCCCTGGTTCGGTCTGCACCTGCGGCGGGGTAACTCCCTGATCGGCGCCAACCGGGCGGTCTACCACACCGACCAACTTAAACACGGCGCGTGGCGGACATCTCCACCGAAGGACCGGCCGCTGAAGTGCGATGACGCCAGCGTCGTCATCGACCAGCTGCGTGGGGGCGAGTTCCACCACTTCCTAGTTCCCGCGCAGGGCTGGGGCGCGATCGTCGACGTCACCGAGACAGCAGAGCTGGCTGGGGAGGAACGTGCCAGATTGATGGCCTGGCGGCGCCAAATCCGTAACATCCCCACAGACAAGAAGACCCGAGACCGGCTCACAGCACTGGCACGACGCGTGGAACGGCTCTGGGAGCTGACCCGGATGCGTATCGCACGCTCAGAGGACGAGATCCGACGGCGCATCGACGTCTGGGGAGTCGATCCTGAGCAGCCGCTCCCGGTTCCGTCCACGGGTGCCGTCTCACGAGAGGAGATTGGCAAGGCGCTTTACGACGATTGGGAGTCGCCGTATAACAGGCTTAAGACGGTGATGGACGCATGGTGCGCCCTCTGGTTCTGGCCTGTCGGCCAAGGAACGGACGCCGAACCACCGAGCTTTGACCAGTGGCTCGGGTTCTGCGAAGCCGTTCTAGGCGTGCAGCCGTCCGCAGCCAAGGCCCCCCGGTCCTCGAAGCGATCGAATAGCACCGCCGGCAGCGAGGATCTCCTCGGAATCTTCGCATCCTTCGACGACTTCAAACAGCTCGCAGACGCCGACGCATCCGACCGATTTATCGCGCAATGCGTCGAGATGCAGAAGGTCGCTGCCGACGAGCGCTTCAGCTGGTGGGCGACCCTGGACGAGATCGCCAAGCGCGAGGGCTTCTTCCACTGGGAACTTGAGTTCGCCCAGATCTTCGCCAAGGGCGGGTTCCAGCTCCAGGTCGGAAACCCGCCATGGGTGCGACTGGACTGGAGTGACGAACCAGCACTCGCCGAGTATGACCCCTGGTTCATGCTCGAGGACGGTATCTCCGTGCCGGAGATGAAGCGGCGTCGGCAAGAGATCCTTACCCAACCTGCTGCTCTCCGCGGATACCTTGCAGACCTCAGCTCCTGGGCTGGCCTAACCTCACATCTAGGGTCCGCAATCGAACACCCTCTGCTTTCCGGAATACGCACAAATCTTTATATCAACTTTATGGAACATGTTTGGAGAAGTTCCAGCGAGGATGGCATTGCGGCCCTCATTCACCAAGAGCAGCACTTCACCGATGCTGCTGGAGGGCTTTTTCGAGCAGAGACATATCCGCGCCTACGTCGGCGCTTCCAATTCGGAAACAATCTGCTGCTCTTCGAAGATGTCGATAACAACCGGAACTTCTCGATTAACGTTTACGGTGCGCCGCGCGAAATCAGCTTCGTTCAGCTGGCCCGGCTTGTCCATCCGGCCATCATTGATGGCTCTCTTAAGCACGACGGCGACGGTCCTGTTCCCGGCATCCAGTACCCGCATGGCGGCTGGGATCTTCGTCCACACGCCTCCAGAGTTGTCGCAGTAAGCGAGGCCACACTGGGCGACTGGGCGGCCTTCGCGGATCCAGCTGGGACCCCGGCCGGACAGGCGCGCGCACTCCGGCCTCTCACCGTCCAAGATAACGAGGCTGTTCGGACGCTCGGTCGCTTCAGCGAACGGCTTGGCAACTATCACTTTTACTACTCGCAGGGTCTCAATGAGAAGCTCGCGAAAGACGACGGCACAATGCGCGCCGCGTCCGGAATCCCAGCCACCTGGTCCGACGTGATTCTCCAGGGGCCGCACTTTACTGTAGCTACCCCATTTGCTAAAGAACCGAACGAGAACTGTCGAAGCAACAAGGATTACACCGAGTGGGATGCGGTTACCTTGCCTGAGACAGTTATCCCTAGAACCAATTACTCTCGCGCCAGCGAGCCCGAGTTGTTTGCCGCCAGGCAGCGCCTTTGGGGTGACCGCCGGGCGACTGAGTACTGGCGCGTTGCGTGGCGTCGGCGCACGGTCGCTGGCACCGAACGTACACATCATGCGGCGCTTTTTTTTCCTGGCCCGACACACGTCCACACAGTTCATACACTCGCTGCCAAGACGGATCGGGACACGGCCGTACTGGCTGGTTTGTGGGCAACGCTTCCGTTGGACTTTATCTGCAAGATTTCCGGTAAGGGTGACGTTCAGATCGACTTGGCGCGCCAGTTCCCCGCGCCCCTCAATCATCCATTGACCGCTCCGCTCTTGCTCCGCACACTTCGCCTCAATTGCATGACACGGGAATTCGCGCCCTTGTGGATGGAGCTATTCGATGCAAGCTGGCGCCGCGATAGGTGGACGAACCCTGCCTTAGGGCGCACCCCGCTACAGGTCGTCGAGGCTGGGTGGAATATGGAGACGCCGCTGCGTACGGAGTACGACCGCAGGCTGGCTCTCGTTGAGATGGATGCTCTCGTCGCGCTGATGCTTGGCCTGACCGCGGAACAGCTATGTGCGTTGTACCGATCGCAGTTCGCCGTTCTACGCAAGTACGAATGGGAGATGTTCTTCGCACCCGATGGGCATAAGGTCGGTGCGGAGACGCACAACCGAGGCGTTCGTCAAACCGAAGAGGAAGCCGAGATCGTCAAGGCGTGGAAGAAGGCCCAGCTGACCGACTCCGACGAACCTGAGATCCCCCAAGGCTGGGTGAAGCCGGATCGCGAAGCCGAGATGAAGGACGCGTACCACGAGTTCCAGCGGCGCTTGGCGGATGGCGAGTATTCCAACAAGGCGAAACCATGATTCCCTCTCTGGCGGTCGAGGATCTCAAGGGCACGCTGGTTCAGTATCTCACCACCGCCTTCGCCTTGGCCGATGACGACGTACGTGAGGTCCTCGAAGACTTCCTCGGCGGCGACAAGACCGGCGTGTTCCGTGGTCCGTATTTGCGCGTCCGTCCCGGGTTCAAGCCGGCGACCGGGGTGTTCGAGCGCGTCTTGGATTGGTTTCCCGTTGAGTTCCAGCCATTCCTGCACCAGGAGAGGGCTTGGCTGCGGTTGTCCTCGAAGGGGCAGCTCCCGAAGCCGACGATCGTCACCACCGGAACGGGATCTGGAAAGACGGAGTCTTTCCTGATCCCCGTTCTCGATCATTGTCGCCGAATGCGCAGCCTCGGGCACCGTGGTGTCAAGGCGCTGTTGTTGTATCCCATGAACGCGCTTGCCGACGACCAGGCGCGCCGCCTTGACGAGCTTCTGGCCAGTGATCCGCGGCTTAACGACGTGACCGCAGGCATCTATATCGGCGGAAGGTCAGCAGCTTCGCGCAAGGACGGGAAAGGTGGAGCGGTCGGAGACGATGAGGAACCCGGCTCGTATGCACGTGACTACGGCTCGTCGGCGCTCGACGACGACGCGACTATCACCCGGCTGATGCGTGACCGCGACGAGATCAGGGCAAATCCCCCCGACATCTTGTTGACAAACTACAAAATGCTGGACCTGCTGTTGCAGCGGATCCCAGATCTACCGCTTTGGCAGGGCGGGGGACTGCAGTACGTCGTGCTCGACGAGTTCCACACCTACGACGGAGCACAGGGCACAGACGTCGCCATGCTTCTACGCCGGTTGGGGGCGGCAACCCGGCTGGCCGAGCCAGGACGTCCACTTGGCCGGATCACCCCCGTGGCTACCTCAGCAACGCTGGCAAGTACGGCCTTGAGCGACGCTGGCATCGGTGACCATTCCGTCGATGCCGACAGAGCGAAGCTGCTGGACTTCGCGCGACAGGTCTTCGGGGCGGAGTTCGCCGAAGACAGCCTCGTCGGCGAACAGAGGATCACAGCGCACGAGTTCTGCGGGGAGATCGATTTCGAGTTGCCGTTCCCCACGCCTGAGCAGCTCGCGGCCATCGCCGACCCGCTTGGCGACCCCGCAGGCCTCGACCGCATCGCAGAGCTGATGGTTGGCATCGATGCGCGCGACCCCGTCGCGCTAGGCCGAAAGCTGCGCAGCCACCTCCTGGTCAAGGCGCTGCTGGAGTCCGCGTCCGATGCGCCGATGATGGTCGAACAGATCGTCAAGCCGTTCGCGGTCCATGGCGGCGGACCGGCCTGGGCAGCGCTACGCGACGGCAAGCCCAAACCTGCGTTTGCACCCGCCCTGATGAGGCTGCTTGCGCTGGTGTCTAGTGCCCGCAGGTCGGACGGTGTTCAACCCCTGCTCAAGGTCGAGGCGCAACTTTGGGTCCGCGAGGTCGGTCGAGTGATCCGCTCTACCACCTACGAGCCGCATTTCCGCTGGTTCGACGACGACGGACCGACAGGCGACAGCAAACCTAATCGGCTGAACCTCGCTGTCTACCGGCCTCGAGAACAAGACGCCGCGGCGGAGTCCGCAGACATCGACACCACCGGCCCGCCGCCGGCGGCAATGCGCTGCCATCTGCCAGCTGTCTATTGCAGGCACTGCGGCCAGTCCGGATGGGCGGCGTTGTCCAAGGACGCGGCGCTGGATTGGCAAGAACTTAAGGTCCGGCCGTTGGAGATCTACCGTGCGTCCGCACGCCACGACGGCAAAGTACGATGGATGCTGCGCGCTCCCGATGGTGAGCCGCGCGTGCTGCATCTCGATGCCGAGGGCCGGCAACTGCTACGTACACCCAACAGCCGCACCGTGCCGGTCATCACCGTCGACGGTCCGATCACCGAGGCCCGCGACGACACGTGTCCCTCTTGCGGCCTGGACGATGGGATGCGCTTCTTAGGCGCAGGAACCGCTACCCTGGCATCGGTTGCCGCGACCCAGCTCTTCTCCGAGCGGCATCTGGCCGACCGTGAACGCAAGCTGCTTGCGTTCACCGATTCGGTGCAGGATGCCACCCATCGTGCGGGGTTCATCGCTCACCGGTCGTACGGCTTCACGTTCCGCGGATTGCTGACGGCCAACCTCGACCCGAACGGCCCAATAGCATTACACGATCTCGCCCTGGACGCCGCCGAGTCAGCGGTGAAGGAGAACGCCAACTCCATTGAGCGGGAACGGCTCGCCTCGTTGGTGCCGCCAGACCTTCGCGACCTTCCTGAGGTGCTGCGCCTACTCGACGGAGAACCGGTCGAATCGGCGATGGGGATGCTCCAAGATCGCCTAGTCTTCCAAACGCAGCTGGAGTTCGGCTTGCGTTCACGCCTCGGCCGCACACTGGAGCTCACCAGGACAGCCGCAGTCGAGATCCACGTCGCTGACCCTATGAAACTGGCCAGCCTGATCAAGAGCGCTCATCAGCGCCTTCCAGGCAAGGTCACGCTCCCGGCGGACGACGTGACCTACCTGCGCTACGCGCAGGGATTGTTGGAGCGCCTGAGGGTCCGCGGAGCCATCTTCCACCCGTGGCTGCGTAGGTATGTCGCCCAGGCCGGCGTGCGTCGGTGGCCGATCTGGGGCGGCCGAGACACCGGCATGCCTGCCTTCCCGCGCGGTCTCGCAGCACCAACGTTCGTGATCAACGCAGGGGCTGGCACCGGCTTCGACTCGTTGGCGAAAGGTCGTACCGACACCTGGCTGACAGACTGGGCGCAGCGGACCACTGCTGGCAGCGTCGATGAAGCCGCAGGCCTAAACTCGGCGTCATTTCAGATCTTCGCCATGCAGGGCCTCATGGACGTGCACCGGACCGACAGCGGCATCGCGGTCTACGCGCTCACCCCAGACCGGATCATGGTGCACTCCCTGATACACGGCGATGCGGCCGACCGCGTCGACGAGTGTGGCGTCCGATGCTCGGACTGTACCTGGCGCCAGACCCTCCCGCCGCATGTGGTCGATGTGTGGATCGGCATGCCGTGCCTGAGGTTCCGCTGCCCAGGCCGATTCGTAGAGGATGTGCGCGCCCAGGCTCACAGCGACTTCTACCGACGGCTCTACTACCGCGACCGGCCCGGTAGCGTGATCACTGCTGAGCACACCGGTGCGCTGTCTCGGGAGAAGCGCGAGCGAGTGGAAGCTGCATTCAAACGGAGTACCGATCGCCATCCGTTCGACCCGAATATGCTCACCTGCACGCCCACCCTCGAACTCGGAATCGACATCGGTGACCTGTCCGCGGTGCTGCTAACGTCAGTTCCGCCCCGGCCTGCCAATTACGCACAGCGCATCGGTCGCGCTGGCCGGGCCTCCGGCAACGCCCTCATCGCCGCCTTCGTGCCGCGGCGTGCCCGCAACCACTACTACCTACACCGTCCCACCGCGATGATCGCCGGCAGGATTGTGCCTCCAGCCAGCTATCTGGATGCTGTAGAGATCCTGCGTCGGCATTACCTGGCTTACCTGTTCGACCGTGCCGCGGACGGATCTCTGTGGCAGGGCACCGCGATGCCCACCAAGCCAATGCCTCGCTGGATCGGCGAGCTGTTCCAGGCAGGTCTCGACGATGCCGACGGCTGGCTACGCCGCTTGCTAGAGGTCGCCACCAGCCGCCATGATTCATTAGCCACCGCGTTTCTCGACCTGTTCCCGGGCATCAACGATTCCTCACGGCAGGCCGTCGAAACGTTCGCAACGGCCGGCCTGCACACCGAGGTAGGCAAAGCGGTGCAGGCGTGGCGGCGTCGGCGTGAGGAACTTCAGCACCGGCTTGCTTCCATCAATACCGCATTCGACGACATCCCCATCGACACCACCGACTCCACCAAGTCCGATGCCAGGCGTGAGCTGTTCGCGGAGCTCCGAGCGGTCCGTCGCCGACTGGACACTCTGGTCAAGGAGAACTCCCTCAACGCGCTGGTGCGGCTCGGTTTGCTGCCCAACTACACGCTGCACGACGACCCGACATTCCTAGATGCCGCCCTGTGGTGGCGCGACGCCGACGGCGAGTTCCAGGAGGTGGCGGTGGAATACGGTCGCGGTTCGGGTCTTGCGCTCACCGAACTCGCACCTGGCAACACGTTCCACGCCGACGGCTCCCGGTACATCATCGACGGGCTTGACCTCGGCACCGCGCAGCGCCCCACCTACACCACATGGCGGCTGTGCCGAGGCTGCGGCTACGTCCTGACCGAGGGCGCCCACGTTGCCCTGGAACGCTGTCCTCGGTGCGGAAACACCGGGATCGCCGATCATGCGGCGTCCGCGTTGTCGGTCCTAGTCCCCGAACGCACCAGAGCCAGGGAACGGCGCGAAGACGCCCGGATCACCGACGACCGAGACGAACGCGAACAGCGCCGTTACACCACCGTCACCTTGGTCGACATCGACCCCGCCCAGCCACAGGGTTTGCGTGCATGGCGCAACGCCGGTCACTTCTTCGGAGTCGAGTTCGCGCGAGAAGCAACCATTCGACAAATCAACTTCGGCCCTGACGGAGTACCCGGCCCGGACTTCATCGCCGCCGGTGAGCACGTCGCAGTCGCCGGCTTCCGGGCATGTCCACACTGCGGTGCCGTGCAGGGCGTTCACCCCCAGGCGTACGATCGCGAGGCTCGACGCATCGGCACCAGACACGCACGCTGGTGCCCCCAGCGTGACATCGGGGTCACCCGTGAAGACACCGTCAAGGTGGTGACCGGGCATGAGCTTCGCACCCACGCACTGCGTCTGCTTCTTCCGTTCTCCACAACCCTAGTGCCCAAACGGGCGGTGTCGTTCCAGGCAGCGTTGATGCTCGGCATCACCAAGCACTTCGGTGGCGAGCCGGACCACATCGGTGCGGTGCTGGCCACCATGCCTGGCACTGACAAGGACATCCCTCGGCTGTTCCTCGTGCTCCACGACACGATGCCGGGCGGTACGGGATATTTGGAGAACCTCGCCGACCCGACAGCTATGGAGCGGGTCCTTCGCCTTGCCCTCGCGCACATCCAGAGCTGCCCCTGCGGCAAGGAAGACAGGCAGCCGTGCCACCGCTGCCTGCTGCCGTTCGTACCATCCAGCGAGCACGAACTGGTCTCCAAGGAGACCGCCATCGAGCTGCTGATCGGTATCCTCGATGGCTGGCACCCGCAGAAGGTCAACACGCTGGCCGACATCCAGATCAACGCGCTGGCTGACAGCGAACTGGAGCGGCTGTTCTTGGAGACCCTACGAACAAAGGCAGACAAGGCGCAGGACGACGACCAGGCCCGCGACCGTTTCTCGATGGTGTCCCGCGCGGGATCACGAGGCGTGGAGTTCGAACTCAAGCTCAAACCCGAAGCGGGCCCAGCCGTTCGCTGGCGTATGCGCGACCACGTCCTCGAGGGCATGTCGGTGCGCAGCGAACCCGACTACGTACTGACCACCGACGACGGCACCAAGGTAGCGATCTTCCTCGATGGGTACGCATTCCATGCCAGCAGCGAGAACAACGAGATTGCGGTCGACGCGGCTAAGCGCACAGCATTGCGTGACGAGGGCATTTGGGTATGGCAGCTCACGTGGGATGACGTGCGCTCGTGGGCGGCAGCCGTCGAGTCGGGCATCGACGTCCGCGCACCGCGGCCCACGCTCCTACACGACCATGCGATCGCCGGCGCGCGGGACTACTACTACAAGAACGTTCTCCGACACCATCCGAACGTAGGGCCCCTGGACACCGTATTGCTCAATCCGGTCGAGTCCCTGCTGGCGTTCCTGGAAGACCCCGAACCTCAGATGTGGGCTCAGCGCAGCGTTGCCTTGCTGGCGGGGCTCGCCAAGTCTGGAAGGGCTGCACCCGTCGACCGTGTGGCCGTCGGCGAGCGGCTACAGGCGCTTGTTACCGGCGAGACTTCCATGCCCGCCAACGCCGAGCGCACACCGGACGCGGCTGCGGGACTTGAGGCTGCGACGCCCTCGGGTTGCCGGATCGTGGGCTTTCGAGACAACCGTGCGCGCGCCGGTGGGAAACCGGACCCAATGGCTTGGTCCGTGTTCGCCTGTCTCGACGATCGGCCACAGGCCGTTGACGAGGTCGAGCACCGGGCTCGCTGGGCGGAGTGGCTCGCCTGGTCGAACGTGTTGCAGTTCCTCAGCGGGCCGAGTCGCCATTTCGAACAGGCCGCCCGGTCTTCGGCAGCATTGATCGACCCCCACCGGATTCCGTTGTTGGGCGCGGCGCTCAGCGGTGAGCCCAAGCCAGCGCTGTCTCCGGCGTGGGCCAAGGTCATCGACCTGTCGTCGCCGCTAGTCGAAGCGCTAGTTCTAGCACTTGTCCGCCACCGGGCGCCGGTTCCGGATGTCGGGTATGAGCTCGGCGATGATGCGTTGCTGGCGGAGCTGGCGTGGCCCGACACCCGGATCGCTGTCGTAATCGACGAGGATGGCGAACGTGACGCGGCATACGCCGCAGCCGGCTGGCGCATCCACGACGCACGCACGGGTGAAATGCCCGCAGAACTTCTCATGGAGTTGGGGGTCAACGGTGGCTAAGGCAAACGTCCTGTTCGCCGACAGCTTCGATAAGGCATACCATGCCCTCGACGCGACCGTGCAGCGTCGCGTCGTGGACTTCATGCTGAAGCTTCGCAAGGATCCCGACGCGAATGGACTAAACCTCAAGCAGCCCCAAGGAGCGCGCGACAAGCGGGTCTGGACGGCGCGGGTCAACGACAACTTCCGCGCAGTGCTGCTGCGCCCCGACGACGTGACCTTTTACCTGGCGACCATCAAGCCACACGACGACGCCTACACATATGCCAGCCGGATCGTCTGGGACGTCAACAAGGTCACTGGCGGTGTCGAGTTCTACGATCATGGCGCCATCGAGGAAGTCCTGGCTCACACGCAAGGCAGCGCCTCTGAGCCCGCAGCCGGATTCTTCGACGGGGTAAGCGACAGCGACTTCGAACGACTTGGGGTGACATCCTCGCTGATACCGGTCCTGCGAGAGATCCGCAGCGACGACGCCCTGCTCGGCATCGCCGACCTTGCGCCCAAGCTCACGTGCCAGGTGATCCTCGCACTGGCCGACGGCAGGACCAGCGAGGACGTGTGGGCCGAGATCGTGGCTGCGGCTAAGGCCGACGATGAGGTCGACACATCGGACTTCGCTGCCGCCGCGGAACGGCCAGCCACTCTTGAGTCGTTCGCTGTCGTCACTGACGACTCGAAGGAGCTTGAACGAGTCCTACTCAAACCCATGTCCGAATGGCGGGTCTTCCTGCACCCGCACCAACGTCGGCTCGCCTACCGGAACAAGCCCTACAACGGGCCTGTGCGCATCTCCGGCGGGCCGGGCACAGGCAAGACGGTCGTGGCATTGCACCGAGTCAAGGCATTGGCCGACGCATTGCCACCGACCTCCGGAAAGCGAATCCTGCTCACCACATACACCAATGCTCTTTCCGACCTGCTCACTCGGCTCCTGGACGACCTCGGAGGCCCGGAACTGACCAGCAGGGTCGACGTGCTCAACATCGACAAAGTCGTGCGCGACGTCCTACGCAGCGAAATCGAGTCCCACGGCAATGACGTCGAGGTGCTCGGTGACGCGGCCATCGCGACCCGCTGGCACGAGATCCTCACCGACCTCGGCAAAGACGGCCGCTTCGACCGTCTTTTCTTGGTCGGCGAATGGGAGCAGGTAATCATCGCTCAGAACGTGCGCACTCGCGATGAATACTTCGCCGCGCGGCGCGCAGGCCGCGGCCGGCGCCTCAACCGCGCCGACCGCTCTGCTGTCTGGGAACTCATCCAGGAATTCGAGCGGCGCCTTGACCGCGACAAAGCCCTCGGATTCAAACAGGCCGCAGCCCGGGCCGCCGACATCGCCACTACCTGGAGCGACAACGAGCGGCCCTACCAGCACGTCGTCATCGACGAGGCGCAAGACCTCCACGCCGCCCATTGGAACCTGCTCCGGGCTCTCGTGCCCAGCGGGCCCAACGACATGTTCATCGTCGGCGACACTTTCCAGCGCATCTACGATAATCGGGTGTCGCTCAGCCAGTTCGGCATCGACATCCGGGGGCGATCGCAGCGGCTCACGCTCAACTACCGCACAACTCGGCAGATCTTGCAGGCGGCGCTGCGAATGGTGAGCGAGGACGACTACGACGACCTCGATGGCGGCACTGACACGCTCGCCGGTTACCGTTCTATACTGCGCGGGTCGATGCCACGAGTGGCCGGCTACCCTACGCGAAACGCGGAACTGGCTGCTCTCGTACAACAGGTCGGCACCTGGCACGCTGCCGGTATACCCCTCGAGGAGATCGCCGTCATCGCCCGCACGACCCCTGCGGCGGCCGCAGCCTCTGCCGCGCTGCGGGCCGCCAACATCGCATCTACATCAGTTAAGTCCGGGCAGAATGCCATGCCTGGAGACGGCGTACAGGCCATGACTATGCATCGGGCCAAAGGCCTCGAATTTCGGGCCGTCGCGATCATCGGCGCTGACGCCAGACAAATGCCACTCGACATCGCAGTAACCGGGGCGGACGACGATCGACTAGAACACCGACGAGACCTTCAGCGAGAACGATCACTGTTGTTTGTGTCCGCAACCAGACCCCGCGAAGCGCTCACGATCACATGGGCGGGCAGCCCCAGCCCTTTCCTCGAAGGACTTGTCAGCCATTGATGACTTGGGCCGGAACCGGCCCCACGCCGGCAATCGGCGTGCCCACCATCACAACCAAGCGGCAAACATCGATGCGACCCGCAGCCGGACCAAGATCACTGCGCTACCCGAAAGACCGAGGCTAGGCGTTGGGTAAATCCGAACAAAGAACTCCGATCCCACACAACGGGAATGGGCGCCACAATTTGTCAGGATTTCACGCGGCTCTTAATCCGCGGGTTCGGGGTTCGAGTCCCTGGCGGCGCACAAGATCAAATCCCATCTGACCAGGTCAGATGGGATTTTTCGCGATCAGCACAATCGATGACTGTCGATTGATGTGCTCTATGTGCGCTCCGGTGCCGATTAGGTTCACCGAAAGGCATAGCTACCAGGTGTTTTCTGAGGACCACCGGCTAAATTGTGACCGGTGACACACTAAATGTTTGGTGCCAGTTCGCCGAAACGACGAGAAGAGTTGCGCCCGAAAGGTGACGTGCACCATATTTCTGGTGCCGCCCGTGAGAGGGCACAGGGCGACAGCCGTCACGGTCGGGCCATCGTCGAACGCAACCTCAGCCTGAGCGCCGGTATCCTGGGTCGCGTGCTGGCGCGGATGGAAGGCCACCGCCCGACCTTCGACCGTCCGGCCGGGAGTTAGGTCACCGCGATGGGCGGGTCGAGCACGAGACGATTCGACCGATGGCGACGTTCGAAGGCTGCGGATTTCACTCCAAGAGCGCGGGTGCCGTCGCGCCTCACAAACAGCCGCAGGATGCGAGTCGCCGAGGACCTTACCTACGAGGAGTGCACCCTCCCGGGATGGCCGCATCTGAGCCGCTCGGCCGGCAACAACTGTTCAACAAGAAGGCTGCGTCCGTAAGATGACCGTCGGCAGCGTGCCGAAAGAGACCGCGGCAGCTCGACCATCGTCAGCCAGTGAGCCGGGCGGAGCAGTCAGGTCGAGGAGCAGCAATGGCCAACCCTCGCATGATCCTCTGCAAGCTGTTCGAAACTGGCGACTCCGCCTTCGGAAACAGTTTGACGGCTGGACGCTACCTCGCCGCTGCCTTCCGCGGCCAGGGGCCACTTCCTCGGCCGCTGCGCAATGAGGACCACATCATCCGGCAGGGATACGGCGTCGGCTTCGGCCCTGGCGGGCAGTGGTACTTCTTCGAAGACATCGCGCCTGCACTAACGTTCGGCCGCGCCGCGAGAATGTCCCTCGACTGTTCCGGTTACGGCGTCTTCAACGCGGCACACGAAGTAATGTTCTGCGACGACCACAACACCGACGAGCGCGTCCTCCACCTGATAGGTGGGGATATAGACCGCGGAGAAGACGAACTTGAACACCTAAAACGCTTCGTCCAAGGCGTCAAGGAACACGCATGGTCGTCTAACTGGCACCGACCAACCGGGTTCGTATACAGGTTAAACGATGGCCGTCCCACCCGGACAAAGCAAAGGTCGCTGCCTCTTTGACCAGTACTTCTAGCGCATCAGCGTCGTCCGATTCTCTTCTTACCGCCGGGCAGTTCAAAGGTGCGATGGTGGCACCGAGAACAGTATCTTCGGACCTGGGCGAGGTCCTGGTGTCGATCGTGCAAACCATCGACTCCGGGCTTTCCGTGACGTAGCTCGCCGATGTTGGAGGCTCGGTCGACCGCGCATTCGCATCGTTGCCTGAGCGGGGTTCGTCGGTGAGCTCATCGCGGTGCTACTCGAATGAGGGCTCCGGATCGAGGACCGACATGACGCGTGCGAACGCAGCTGACAAGCTCTCCAGGATCGCGGATCCCTTGTCTGCGGTTGCCAGCGACGGTCGTCCGATGACGCCTGTTGTGGTGTAGGCGTCCATGCCTAAGGTGAGCAGATCTCTCCTGTCGTCGGCTGTCTGGTCGGAGCGTTCGTATCCCGGGCGGACGAGCCATGGAGTCGCGTGCAGGAGTAGCGACGCCTCCAGCTCGCCAGCATGCATGTCCTCATGTGACTTGCTGCCGCAGCCGGCTGCTTGTCGGGCCCCGCTCCAGTCCTCCGCTGTGGGAAACAGCGCCAGTCGGTATTCGTTTGGCGTGTTGGCCTGCTGGACGACGTTGCGCAGGACGTAGTTGCCGCCGTGCCCGTTGACGATAACGAGTCGCTCGATGCCCGCGGCCTGCAGCGACTGATAGACGTCGGTCACGATTGCGGCGAGCGTTGTGGCCGAGATGCTCACGGTGCCGGGGAACGCGGCATGCTCGTGCGAGCACGGCATCGTGACAGGTGGCAGCAGGAACAGGCCGTAAGCGTCTGAAATCCTTTTGGCGATCAGGCAGGCGACGACGGTATCTGTGCTCAAGGGCAGGTAGGCACCGTGTTGCTCGAAGCTGCCGACCGGCAGGACGGCGATGCGCGTCGCACGCGCTCGCTCGTCCGCCGACGTCGCGTCAGGAAGCAGTAGGTTCACACTGCCAGCGTGCCATCCCGATTCCGGATTCGCTCGATGTCATTCGCCTCAACCGTCTGCGTGGGGCTGCGGTCGGCACACGACTAACGACCTGATGCGTAATTCTTCATGATCAACGCTTGACAACATGAAGGGCCGCGCGGATACATGCAGATGTGTCGTCAACATGGGCCCGCGCG
>NZ_JBFBAZ010000014.1:0-101349 GCF_040682475.1 Hamadaea sp. NPDC051192 | reverse complement strand
CCCCACCCCGCCCCCACCCCAACCCACCCCGTTGATCATGGAGTTAACTGTGGTGTCGACGGCGCGTCGGAGCCGGAAACCCCATGATCAACGGGTTCGGCAGGGGGTTGGCCGCTGCACCTACCCTGGGCTTGATCGACACAGGGAGGTTCGAATCATGACCCGGCAGCAGACCGACGCGGTGCCGTTCGATCGGGAGGATCAGCTGCGGCAGATCCAGAGTGGTCTGATGGAGGGGGAGAAGGTCCTGGCCGTCTATGACGCGACCGGCATCGGCACCGGCTTCCTCGGGCTCACCGATCGGCGCGTGATCATCCAGGACAAGTCCTTCGTCGGCAAGAAGGTCGCGCTGACGAGCGTCCCCTACTCGAAGATCACCAGCGTCAGCGTCGTGAGCAACAAGTCGTGGGCCGGGTCGTTCTACTCCAGCTCGTCCATCGCGATCAACGTGGGCACGCACACCTACGAGATGGACTTCCGCGGGGTGAACAAGGGCCAGCACGTCCACAACGTCATCCTGTTCTACATCTGCTCGAGAAGCTGACCGCCCAGGTCACGGCGGTTGCCCCGCAATGCGGGAGACGCGCGCGAGATGGAATTTGCGCGCGACGCAAGTCCTGCGGCCATGGTCGGCGGTTAGACCCGACGGTGATGCCGACCGAAGGAGGCGGGCGTGGAGCGCGTGGAGCACCGGCAGGACGGGCCTGGACTGGGCGAGGTCTCGTACGAGCCGCCGCCGGACGGCCCGTTGTTCCTGCGTAGGAGCATCGTGGCGACGACCGCGCTGGCCCTCGCCCAGGCGCACGTGCCCGCCGGGGCGGCCGAGCCGTGCGGACGGTGCGGGCGGCCGTCGCCCTGCCCGACCGCGATCCACGCGGGAGAAGTGGTCCGGCTGTCGATGCCCCGGCCAGCGCTGCCGGCCGTGCCTGTCGCGGCTGTCCCGGTGGTGACCGTTTCGGTGGCCGGTGTTTCGGCAGCCCAGGTCCTGGGACTGGACAGCTCGGACGCGCCAACGGCGACCCGTTCGATGCTGGGCCTGCTGGACGAGGAGCTCTGATTCCGGGTCGCCTCGACGACCGTCCTGACGGGGGCTCGGGGCGTACGCGACAATGGGCGGATGGCTGATCTGGTTGTCGTGACGGGTGCGCAGGGCGCGTTGGGGCGGGCCGTCGTGGCGGAGCTGGCCCGGCGTACGCCCGAGGTGGTGGCGCTGGACCGGTCCAAGCCGCAGCAGACGCTGGCGGGCGTACACGCGTTGCAGGTCGATCTGACCGATCGCCGGGCGGTGCACGAGGCGTGGGGCCGCATCGACGAACTCGGCGACACCCGGGCGCTGGTCAACATCGCGGGCGGCTACTTCCCGGGCTCGCTGGCCGACGTCACCGAGGAGGATCTGGCGGCGGCGACCGAGATCAACGTCGCGACCGCGCTGTGGACCAGTCAGGCGGCCGCGCCCCGGCTGGCCAAGCACGGCGGCGCGATCGTCAACGTCGGATCGCGGTCGGCGGTCACCGGCCTGGACCCGGTCGCCTATTCGCTGTCGAAGGCCGCGGTGGTGCGCCTGACCGGGCTGGTCGCCGAGCAGCTCAAGTCTTCCCGCGTACGCGTGAACGCGGTGATGCCGGCGTTGCTGGACACCCCGGCGAACCGGGCGGTGATCCCGGACCGGGCGATGGCCAAGGCCGTCCCGGTGGAGGACGTCGCGAAGGTGATCGCGTTCCTGTGCTCCGAGGAGGCCTGGCCGATCAACGGGGCGATCATTCCGGTCTACGGCTTCGCCTGACGCCGGTCCCCGCAGCAGACGCCCCTGCTGCACACGCCCCTGCTACAGACGCCCCTGCTACAGACGCCCCTGCTACAGACGTCACCGCAGCAGACGCCCCTGCTGCAGACGCCACCGCGGCAGGACGTCACGGCAACAGGACGTTCATGTTGGCCGGCGCGGCGAGCAGCCCGGTCGACACCAGGACTCCGCTCATCGTCTCGATGGAGGTCCGGTCGATGTCGGTCAGCCAGCGGGGCAGCGTCATCGCGGCGACCTGCTCGATCTTGATCTTCGTGTAGGTGGTCACGATCTGGCGCGCGGCGTTGGCGTGGCTGTCGGCGTACTCGAGGGATTCGGCCATGGCCAGCGCGAACCGGTGGACCAGGTCGGGTTTCTGGACGGCGAGCTGCGTCGAGGTGAAGTAGAGCGCGACGCACAGCTTGGGGTCGACGTCGGCGAAGGAGCCGAGGCTGCGCCAGCCCTTGGCGCGGGCGGCGGACAGGAACGGCTCGACGACGAACATCGCCTGGATCTTGTCGTCCGCCAGGGCGGCGGCCATGTCGGCGAACGGCATCTCGACGAACTTGATCTTGCGCCAGTCGCCGTCGTCCTTGCGGACGATCTCCTTCACCGAGGTGTCCACGATGTTCTTCAGCGCGTTGGTCGCGACCGTCCTGCCTTCCAGGTCCTTGGTGGACTTGATCTTCGGGTCCTTGACGATCAGGCCGGAGAAGTCATGGCTCGGCTCACCGGTGGTGTTGACCCCGTTGGCGACCGCCTTGACGGCGGTGTTCTTGGCCTGCGCCAGCATCAGCGAGACGATGTTGCTGAAGCCGAAGGAGAACTCGCCGCTGACGACGCCGGGCAGCACCGCCGCGCCGCTCTGTGCCTGCGTCAGGGTCAGGTCGATGCCGCGCTTGCTGAAGTAGCCGCGCTCCTTGCCCAGGTAGATCGGGGCGACGTCGATGATCGGCACGATGCCGACGGTCACCTTGTCCGGTGTGCCGGACGGCGAGGTCTCGTCCTCGCCGGCGCCGCACGCTGCGAGCACCGGGGCGGCCAGGCTGGCGAGGGCGAGCCGGGACAACTGTCTTCTCGTGGTCCTTGTCGTGGTCATGGGAAACCTCATGGCGGAGTCTGGCACCGGCGGGCGCAAGATCGTCATCAATCCTTACGACAATCGCCGGGTGCGAAGCGGGCGGCCGTCTCGCCCGCAGCGGGTGGCCCGCCTCGGCGATGGGGTCGTTACGTGGGGCGAAGTGACGGGTGGCCCCGGCCGGAAGCTCGGCCGGGGCCACCGAAAGGAGCCGGTCAGGCCGTCACTCGCTGCCGGCGGGTCAGCCAGGTGTCCGCCGGGCGGCAGACCAGATCCGTCCCGTACGCGGTGCACCAGGTCTGATAGCCGTGGGAGTAGAGGCGTTGCCCGACCCAGGTGTAGTCGTCGGCCGGCTGGTGACGCGGAGTCACGGGGACGAAGTTCGCCGCGTCGTCGGTGCTGCCGGTGCCGTCATAGCGGGCGACGGCCGGGTACGCGTACACGGGGCGGGTGCGGGTGACCGTGCCGTCGGCCACGGTGGACGCGACGATCGCCGACGGCGTCCGTCCGCTCTCGACCCACGCCATCACGGGGGTGAGGACGTCGAACGTGTTCGGCCCGGCGCCGCCGCCACAGTGCGCCATTCCGGGGAACAGGAACAGCTTGGCGAACCGGTCGACGGTGCGCTGCCCCATCGTCTCGCGCATCGCGTCGTAGTACGCCAACGTGGTCTGCGGCGAGATGTGCTGATCGTTCCAGCCGTGCCAGAGCACGAGCTTGCCGCCGCCGCGCTGGAACGCCGACAGGTCCGGGTCCATCGCGGCCATGTAGGACGACGACTGCACGACGCGCCAGAACGACTCGACGGTGAAGTCCAGGTCGGACAGCTGGTACGCCGGGTCGGCCTGGTTCGGGTCGCGCAGGTAGCGCAGGTAGGACAGGGCGAAGTTCTCGCTGGCCACGGTCTGCCCCTGCGCGGTCGGCACGAACAGGGTCCAGTCCAGTTCGGAGCCCCACTCGTGCGCGATGGCGACCTCTAGCCGGCGGCCCTGGGCGTCCACCGCGCCGTCGTGCAGGCGGCGGACGACGCCGGCTTCGGCGGTGGACAGGCAGGTCGAGGCGGCCTGTCCGGCCCGGCAGATCAGGGTGGCGGGATCGAACCGGCACTGCCGCGGATCGTCCAGTACGCCGTCGGCGACCCCGTCGAGCCGGTCGCACGCGTCGAGCACCGCTTGGTGGATCAGCGGCAGCCTGTCGGCCAGCAGGATGAAGTTCCCGGCGGCGTCCTTGTTGGTCACGACGTTCCAGCCGTGGTGGAAGGTGTTCTGCACGACCATGTTGTTGGCCGGCGCGCCGGCGGCGATGCCGTCGAAGTCGTGCGGATAGCGCTGCGCCTCCATGAGCGCCTCGCGCCCGCCGTCGGAGCAGCCGGTGAAGTACGAGTAGCGGGGTGCGTGCCCGTAGAAGCGGGTGATGACGGCCTTGGCGACCTGCGCGGTGACGTGCACGCCCCGGTACGCGAAGTCGATCTGCGCCTGCGGGTTGCCGGCCGCCCAGGAGCCGTCGTTGAGGCCTTGGTGGCCCATGTCGGTGGTGGCGCTGGCGACGGTGCCGTCGGCGATGACCGGGCAGGTCGCCGCCTGCGGATAGGAGATGCGGGCGTTGCCGCACAGCCCGCCGCAGCCGGTCTGCACGTAGCGCTGGGTCCAGCCGTCGACCGGCAGGCGCAGCACGATGGTGTCGGCCGGGGCGATGGTGCCCTGCACCTCGCAGTTGCCGCCGACGACGGTCGCCGACCGGATCGTCACCGGGGCGTCGGTCACCCCGGTCAGGTCGAGCCCGGGCACGTCGGCGCAGGCCAGGACGGGGGACAGGGCGGGTAGGTCGGCCAGGCCGTCGGCGGTGGCCGGGCGGCCCGCCGAGGCGCCGGGTCCGAACACGACGGTGACAGCGGTGAGGACCGCGATCAGGCCGACGGAGATGGGTGTACGCATCGGGCCTCCTTCTCTATCGAGCGGAGCGGATGACGGCGACCATACGCAGAATGTCAACAATATGTAAAGCAATCTGCACGACAAAATTGTGCGCTTAACCGGAGCCGTTACGGCGCAACGCAAGGAGGCCGATCCGGCCAGGCCGATCGGCGTACGAGTGGATGTGGGGTTAGATCTCGCGCAGCGCGTCGATGACGCTGGCGACGTGCCGCCGGGCCGCGCGTTCGGCGGCCTCGGGGCTGCGCGAGCAGACCTCGTCGATGATGGCGAGGTGTTCGGGCAGCGACCGTTGCGGGCGGCCGGGCCGCAGCGCGAGCCGGAACTGGTGCCGCACGTTGCGGGCGCGCAGGTTGGCCAGGACCTCGGCGGCGACCGGCTGGGCGGCGATCTCGCAGATGCGGTCGTGCAGCGTGGTGTTGAGCTGCGAGTAGACCATCATCTCGCCGCCCTTGACCGCCTCGGTCATCCGCCGGCCGAGGGCGCGCAGTTCCGCGGCCTCGGCGTCGGTGACGCGTTCGGCGGCCTTGGCCGCGCACAGTCCTTCCACGACCATGCGCACCTCGGTGATGGCGATGGCCTCCTCGACGCTGACCGTACGCACCCGGGCGCCGACGTTGGCGATGCGTTCGACGAGCCCGGCGTGGGTCAGGTCGATCAGCGCCGAGCGGACGGTGCCCCGGCTGGCGTCGTACCGAGCCGACAGCTCGGCCTCGACCAGCCGTTGCCCCGGCGCGAAGTCCCCGGCCAGGATCGCCGCCCGGATCTGGTCGGCGATGGCGACCTCTGGCTCCTCAGTACGCACGACGCGCGACCCCTCCCGTCCCGGTGCAACTCTCATAGCGTAGACGTCAGCCGGGCTTCCAGGCGTGGGTAGACCCGCCGGGCGTTGCCGGAGTAGACCTGCGCGCGTTCGGCGTCGGTCAGCGGCAGCGCGTCGACGTATCGCTTGGTGTCGTCGAAGTGGTGCCCCGTCGTGGGATCGATGCCGCGCACGGCGCCGATCATCTCCGAGCCGAACAGGATGTTGTCCAGCCCGATCACCTCGAACAGCAGGTCGATGCCGGGCTGGTGGTAGACGCAGGTGTCGAAGAAGACGTTGTTCATCAGGTGCGTGGCCAGCGGCGGCTTGCCGAGCATGTCGGCCAGGCCCCGGTAGCGGCCCCAGTGGTAGGGGACCGCGCCGCCGCCGTGCGGGATGATCAGCCGCAGCTGCGGGAACGTGGCGAACAGGTCGCCCTGCAGCAACTGCATGAACGCGGTCGTGTCGGCGTTGAGGTAGTGCGCGCCGGTCGCATGGAAGACCGGTGTGCAGCTGGCCGAGACGTGCACCATGCCCGGCACGTCCAGCTCGCACATCGCCTCGTACAGCGGGAACCAGTAGGGATCGGTCAACGGCGGCGAGGTCCACCGCGCGCCGCTCGGGTCGGGGTTCAGGTTCAGCCCGACGAACCCCAGGTCGACGCAGCGCCGCAGTTCGGCAACCGCGGCGTCGAGCGGCTCGCCGGCGTACTGGGGCAGCTGGCACACACCCGCGAACGACTCCGGGAACAGCTCGGTCACCCGCGCGATCAGGTCGTTGCAGGCCCGCGCCCAGGCGATGCCCGTCGCCAGGTCGCCCTCGTGGTGGCCCATGGCCGAGGCACGCGGCGAGAAGATGGTCAGGTCCGCGCCGCGCTCGCGCAACAGGCGCAACTGGTTGGTCTCGACGCTCTCGCGGATCGCGTCATCGGAGATCGACGGGTACGCCGACTGGGGCCGGCCGGTCAGGAAGGCCTGCAGTTGGTCCTCCCGCCACTCGGAATGGGCCGCCGGGGCGGTGGTGTAGTGCCCGTGGCAGTCGATGATCACTGCTGCTCCGTCCAGTCCTCGTAGACCAGTCCCTTGGCGGCCAGGTCTTCGCGCATGGCGTACATGTCGAGGCCCAGTTCGCCGGAGGCGAGGCGGGCGCGTTTGCCGGCCTCGTTGGCGACGCGGGCCTCGGCCTTGGCCAGCACCTGTTTCGCGTCCGCCCGGGGTACGCACACCACGCCGTCGTCGTCGGCGACGATGACGTCTCCGGGGTGGATCAGGGCGCCCGCGACGACGATCGGGACCTGGCAGTCGCCGGGGGTCTGCTTGACCGTGCCCTGGGCGGACACCGCCGCCGACCACACCGGGAACCGCAGTTCGGTGAGGCTGCGCACGTCGCGGACGCCGGCGTCGATGACCACCCCGCGTACGCCGTGTGCCCGCAGGCTTTCGGCGAGCAGGTCGCCGAGGTAGCCGTCGGTGCACGGGCTGGTCGGCGTCACCACGAGCACGTCGCCGGGCCGGGCCTGTTCGACGGCCACGTGGATGGTCCAGTTGTCGCCGGGGGCGACGGTGCAGGTGAGCGCGGTCCCGGCGACGGCCGCCCCGGCGTACACCGGGCGCAGGCGGTGATGCAGCAGCCCGGTGCGGGCCTGTGCCTCGTGGACGGTGGCGACCCCGCAGGCGCCCAGTCCGTCCACGATGTCCAGTGCGGTCCGGGGCGTGTTGCGGACGACGAGCGGCATCTAGACTCCCTCGGTTCCCGGCCGGTGGCCCTTCTTGGCCAGCTGGATCAGTTCGTACACGTGGCGGCGCAGCTCGGCGAAGCGCGGCATGGACCGGGTCTGGATCTGGTCGCGCTCGTCGGGCAGGTCGATCGCGACGTCTTCGAGGACGACGGTCGGCCGGTTGGACAGCACCAGCACCCGCTGCGCCAGGTAGACCGCCTCGTCGATGTCGTGCGTGACGAACAGGACGGTGACGCCGAGCCGCTTCCACAACGACCGGACGAGGTCTTCCAGGTCGGCCCGGGTCTGCGCGTCGACGGCGGCGAACGGCTCGTCCATCAGCAGCACCGACGGCTCGTACGCGACCGCGCGGGCGATGGCGACCCGCTGCTGCATGCCGCCGGACAGCTGCCACGGATGGGCTCTGCCGCTGTCGGACAGCCCGACGGCGGCCAGGGCCTCGTCCACCAGGCGCTGCCGATCGGCGCGTGGCACCCGCTTCTCCTTCAACGGCAGCTCGACGTTCTGGCGTACGGTCAGCCAGGGGAACAGGCTGCGGCCGTATTCCTGGAAGACGACCGCCATCCCGGCGGGCGGGCCGGTGACGGCCGCGCCGTCGAGGGTGACCTGCCCGGCGGAGCTGCCGAGCAGCCCGGCGACACAGCGCAGCAGGGTGGTCTTGCCCGCGCCGGAGGGGCCGACGACGCAGACCAGCTCGCCGCGGCGTACCTCGAAGGTCAGGTCGCGGATGGCCTCGACCGGTTCGCCGTGTCCTTCGTAGGTCTTGCGCAGGCCGCTGACGTCCAGCGCGACCGTTTCGGTGAGGACTGTGGACATCGAGAACTCACAATCTCCGGTCCGTGCGGCGCAGGCCGCGGTACCAGGCTAGGCTGCGGTGCTCGACGAAGCGGAAGACCACCGACAACAGGAATCCGATGAGGCCGAGCAGGATGATGCCGGTCCACATCTCCGGGATGGCGAACGAGCGCTGGAACTGCACGATGGACGCGCCGAGCCCGCGGTTGGCCCCGAACAGCTCGCTGACGACCATGAGGATCACGCCGATCGACAACGCCTGCCGGGCGCCGGCGGCGATCTGCGGGCTGGCCCCGCGAAGCACCACGTTCAGCAGCCGCGTACGCCGCCGCAGCCGGTAGGACCGCGCGGTGTCCAGCAGCACCTCGTCCAGCCCGCGTACGCCTTCGACCGCGTTGAGCAGGATCGGCCACAGGCAGCCCAGCGCGATGGTGACGACCTTGGCCGTCCAGCCGGTGTAGCCGGCGAACAGGGCGATCACCGGGATCAGCACGGGCGGCGGGATGGCCCGGAAGAACTCCAGCGTCGGCTCGGCGAAGGCGCGCAGCCGAGGGTTGAGGCCGATGGCCGCGCCGATGCCGATGCCGCAGATCAGCGCGATCGCGTAGCCGAGGCCGAGCCGGGCCAGGCTGGGCAGCACGTCGGCGGTGATCCGGTCGCCCTGCCAGGTCTTGGGGAACACCCGCACGATCTCGGCCAGCGGCGGCCAGAAGAAGCTGGTCGAGCCGTCGGAGACGACCCACCAGCCGGCGATCAGCAGGATCGGCAGGCCGACCGCGAACAGCAGTCCTACGACGACTTTTCTCACGACAGGTCCTTCCGCACCGAGGCGTGCCACCGCAGGACGTGCCGTTCGACGCGGCGGGCGAACACGTTGACGACCACGCCGATCAGGCCGACCACGATGACCAGGGCGTACGTCTCGGGCACGGCCGCCGACGACTGGGCGACGCCGATCATCTGCCCCAGCCCAGGTACGCCGATGACCAGTTCGGCGGTGATCTCCAGGACCAACGCGACCGCGGCGGCCAGCCGGAACCCGGTGACCACGTACGGCAGCGCGGTGGGCCAGACGACGGTGCGGAACACCGTCCAGCGCGTGAACCGGTAGGAGTGCGCGGTGTCGCGGACCACCGGGTCGACGTCGGCGACGCCGTAGAGCACCTGCACCAGGATCTGCCAGAACGACGCGTACACCACGAGGATCAGCGCCGACTGCGGCTGGCTGCCGTAGATGAGCACGACGAGCGGGATGAGCGCGACCGACGGGATCGGGCGCAGGAACTCGATGGTGGACGCGGTCGCCCGGCGCAGGAACGGGACGCTGCCCACGACCACGCCGACCGCGATGCCCAGCAGCATCGCGAGGGCGAGGCCGATCGCCCAGCCGCGGACGGTCTGGCCGAACGCGACCCAGAAGTCACGCTGGCCCAGATCGGTGACCAGGGCCGCGCCCATGCGGCTGGCGGGTGGCAGGAACTGGGAGTCGACCAAGCCGGTGCGGGACACGATCTCGATCAGCAGCAGTACGCAGATCAGACCGAGCGCGCCCAGGAACAGATCGGTTCGGCGGCCGGTGGCCGGACGGAACTTCCGCCCGGCCACCGGACTCGACGTCGTCGCGGGGAGGGACATGACGCTCGATCAGCCGATCAGGGCCGCGATGTCGGGGGTGGCGGTCAGGAAGCCGTCCTTCTGGGCCAGCTCGGCGAGCTTGGCCACGGACGCCTGGTCGATCTGCCCGGTCCAGCGGGGCAGGACGACGGCGGCGCTCACCTTCGCGTCGATCTTGGTGTAGGTGGCGAGGATGGCGCGCACCTCGTCGGGGTGCTCGTTGGCGTACGTGAGGGACTTGGTCATGGCGGTCTTGAACGACTCGACGACCTTCGGGCTCTTGCTCGCGTAGTCCGCCGAGGTGAAGTACGCCGCGACGGTGAGGTTCGGGTCGGTGCCGGCGTAGTTGGACACGACCTGCCGGTTGCCGGCCTGCGTTGCGGTGGTGAGGAACGGCTCGACGACCTGCCCGGCGTCGACGTCGCCCTTCGCGATCGCCGCGACGATGTCGGGGAACCCCAGCTCGACGTACGTGATCTTGGACGGGTCGCCGCCCGCCTTGCGTACCACCTCGTTGACCGTGGTCGTGTTGATGTTGTTGAGCGTGTTGACCGCGATCTTCTTGCCCGCCAGGTCGGCCGCGGTCTTGATCGGGCTGTCGGCCTTGACCACGACGGCGCCGAAGTCCTTGCCCTCGGTCCCGACGGTGCTGACGCCGGCCGCGACGGCCTTGAGCTTGAGGCCCTTGGAGCTGGCCAGCAGCAGCGAGACGGTGTTGCTGAAGCCGAACTGGTACTGCCCGGCGACGACCGCGGGCACGATGGCCGCGCCGCCGGAGGCGGTCTCCAGCTTCAGGTCCAGCCCCGCGTCCTTGAAGAAGCCCTTGCTGACGCCGAGGTAGATCGGGGCGACGTCGATGATCGAGATGACACCGACCTTGACGGTCGTGGTGCCGCCGCCGGAGCTGGAGGTCGACGGGGTGTCCTCGCCGCAGGCGGAGGCCGCGAGGGGCAGAGCCAAGGCGAAGGCGGTGAGCGCCCCCCGACGCGTCAAGGTGACGCGCGTGATGCTGTCTTGCATCGGAACTCCTATGAAGACTCGGGCCCCTTGGGGACTCGGTGACCGAACACTTGGCCCATCACCCTAGCCACATTGTTGACATTTTTGAAGACGATCCAGCACACATTCTTATCAAGGCTGTAACGGAGCCGACACAAGATCCTCTGTGCGGCGGGTTAGACCTGCTCACGCAGCGCAGCGATGACGCCGGCGACGTGCCGCCGGGCGGCCCGCTCGGCGGCCTCGGGATCGCGGGCGCAGATGGCCTCGATGATCGCGAGGTGCTCCGGCAGCGACACCTGCGGCCGCCCCGGGCGTAGCGCCAGCCGGAACTGGTGGCGGACGTTGCGGGCGCGCAGGTTGGCCAGCACGTCGGCGGCGACCGGCTGTCCGGCGATGGCGCCGACCGTCTCGTGCAGTACCGAGTTGAGATTCGAGTACGCCATGATCTCGCCGGACCGTACGGCGTCGCGCATCTGCCGGCCAAGCGCGGTCAACTCGTCGACCTGGGCGTCGGTGACGTTGACCGCCGCCCGGTACGCGCACAGCCCTTCGACCGCGAGGCGTACCTCGGTGATCGCGACGGCCTGCTCGACGGTGACCGTGCGGACCCGGGCGCCCCGGTTCGCGACGCGTTCGACCAGGCCCTCATGGGTGAGGTTGACGAGCGCGGCGCGAACCGTGCCCCGCGAGCTGTTGAACTGGTGGCACAACTCGGCTTCCACGAGCCGCTGGCCCGGGACGAAGTCCCCCGCGAGGATTCCGGCGCGCAGACGGTCGGCCACGTTCATGGGTTCCAGATTGTACGCGATTCTGTCAGCGATCAGTGGGCGGAGTCCTGCGGGTTCTTTCAGGGATCAGCGGGGATCAGAGGGGTGGCGTCCCGTGCGTGTGGAAGGACTCGATGGTCTTCAAGCCCCAGGCCTGCCCCTTGGCGCGTTCGGCCTGCGTCCACGTGATCATCTGGTGATCCGGGGCCAGCAGCAGCCGCGCGCCGGCGTTGCACAACTCGATCCGGTTGCCGCCGGGCTCCCAGACGTAGAGGAAGAACGTCTGCTGGATGGCGTGCTTGTGCGGCCCGGTCTCGATGTGGACGCCGGCTTCCAGGCAGACGTCGGCGGCCCGCAGGATGTCCTCGCGGGTGTCGGCGGCGAACGCGATGTGGTGCAGCCGCCCGGCGGTGCCGGTCCAGTCTCGCGTGTAGACCAGGTCGTACGACTTGTCGCAGACGGTGTACCAGACGCCCTGCTTGCTGCCGTCGTCGTTGACGATCTGCTCGCTCGGCCGGGCGCCGATCACGTCGGCCAGGAACCCCTCGGCGGCGTCCACCTGAGCGGCCAGGTAGTTGACGTGATCCAGCCGCCGGATGTTCGCGCCCCGGCCGGGGAACCGCGACGCCTGGTTCTTCAGCGCCGGCCGGGTCGCGTCCGACGGCTCGTATCGCTTGGTGTCCCAGTAGATGCCGAACGGATGGCCGTCCGGGTCGTGGAACTGGAAGACCTCGCCGTACCCGGGTTCGTCGGAGTTCCAGCCCTCGCCGAGCCCGGCCGCCTCGATCGCGGTGACCCGCCGGGCCAGCGCCTCCGGGCTGCGCGCCCGCAACCACGTACGCCCGATGCCCGCCTTGTCGCGCGCGGTCAGCTTGACGGTGAACGACTCGTAGTCGTCCCAGGTGTGTAGGTAGACGCTGTCGCCGTGCCGGTACACCTCCTCCAGGGCCAGCACGTCGGCGAAGAACGCCGTGCTCTCGGCCAGGACCGGGGTGAACAGTTCCACCGCGGAGACGTGGGCGACGTCCCGGATCGGCTCAGTCATCGGGTGTTTCTCCTCGGGAAGCTGGATACTCTGCTGGATATACGATGCCGTCCAGCAGCAGCCGGGCGGTGCTGACCACGGCGGACCGGCCGACCTTCACGTCGTCTCCGTCGACGGTGACGTCGATGACGGTGTCGTACCAGCCGGTCGGGTGTTCGATGCGCACTTCTGTGCTGTGGCTTTCCCTGGCGACGCTGTGTTCAACGACGTCGGCGGTGCTTTTCTTGGCGATGTGGGCCGGGCTTTCCGTGGCGACGTGGGCCGGGCTTTCCGCGGCGACGTGGGCCGGGCTTTCCGCGGCGACGTGGGCCGGGCTTTCCGCGGCGACGTAGGCGGCGGCGACGCTGCCGGGCAGGGCGGCGGCGGTCGCGACGCTCACCGCCGCGAGCACGCCGATCGACTGGTGGACCCGGTGCGGGATGAACATGCGGGTGCTCAGGCTCCCGCCGTTCGCGGGCGGCGCGACCAGGCACATCTTCGGCACCGTCGTGGCCGCCACGTCGCCCAGGCCCATCAGGTGCCCGGCGATCAGCCGCAACTTCTCGACCCGCTCGCGCAGCGCTTCGTCCGCCTCCAGGTCCTTCGGCGACTCGTATCCGGTGACGCCGAGGTCGGCGGCGTTCAGCACGACGATCGGCATGCCGTTGTCGATCAGCGTGGCGGCGGTCCCGTCGAGGTCGTCGACGATCCGGCCGGTCGGCAGCAGCGCGGGCGCGACCGATCCGGCGGTGTCGCGGAACTCCACGACCAGGCGCGCCGCCGTCCCGGGCACCCCGCTCAGCGCGGTGGTTCCGGCGTACTCGACGACGCCGTCCGGGGTCGGCACGTGCACCACCGCGTACGCGCCGGTGTTGACCATCCGGATGCGTACCGGGGTGACCTCGCCGGTCGGCTCGACCAGGCCGCGCTCCAGGGCGAACGGCCCGACGCCGGCCAGGATGTTGCCGCACGGCTGTTCGGCGCTGACCCGCGGCTGGTCCACCTGCACCTGGAGGAACAGGTAGTCGATGTCCGCCTCGGGGTCGTCGGACCGGCTCAGCACGGCGACCTTGCTGGTCAGCGGGTGGGCGCCGCCGATGCCGTCGATCTGGCGCGGGTCGGGCGAACCCATCACGCGCAACAGCAGCCGGTCGCGCTCGGCGGGGTCGGCGGGCAGATCTCCGGCGCGGAAATACGCCCCCTTCGAGGTGCCTCCGCGCATGATGAGGACGGGGATGCCCGCCCGTACGGCACTCATGATCTCATCTCCGTCCGGGTCACGGTTGTGGCGAACTCTAGGTCAATCAGATTGCGAATACAATTGTTGACAATCGGCTCCGGCCCAGGAAAACTCGGGAGAATGCGCATGACCGCCGTACCGCTCCGCATCGCGGTGCTCGGCCTGGGCGAAGCGGGCGGGCACATCTCGGCCGATCTCGCCGCCGCCGGCGCCGCGGTCTCCGGGTTCGATCCACTGGTACGCACAGCGGGCTTGCGGATTCCCGACGGTGTGCGCGCAGCCGACGACGCCGCCGAGGCGTGCCGCGACGCCGACCTCGTGCTCAGCGTCAACAGCGCCGCCGACGCGCTGGACGCGCTGGCCCAAGGGTTGCCGGGCTGCCGGCCGGGCGTGCTCTGGGCCGACCTGAACACCGCCTCACCCCGACGCAAGGAACAGGTCGCGATGGCGGCCGACGGCGCGGTGGACGTCGTCGACGTCGCACTGCTGTCCCCGGTGCCCGGCAACGGCCTGCGTACGCCGATGGCAGTCAGCGGCCCGGGAGCCGTCCGCTATGCAGAAGCTCTTGGCGCGTACGGCGCGACGGTCAGCGTCGTCGACGGCCCGATCGGCGCGGCCGCCACCCGTAAGCTCCTGCGCAGCGTCTTCTACAAAGGACTGGCCGCGGCCGTGATCGAGGCCCTCGAAGGAGCCCGTGCCGCCGGGCTGGAGGAGTGGCTGACCGCCAACATCCGCGAGGAACTGGCCCGCAGCAGCGCGGCCACCCTCGACCGGCTGGTCGAAGGCTCGATCGCCCACGCCGTACGCCGAGAGCACGAGATGGCGGCCGCCGCCGAGCTGCTCGACTCTCTCGACGTGCCCGCCCGCGTCACCCGAGCCAGTCGCGACTGGCTCGCCGACCTCGCCGCGCCGCCTGTCACGCGGTTCGGGACTGGGAACGGCCCCACCTGTCTATGATTCGGCTCTGGGCCCTCAAACTCCTTGGAGCAGACCCATGAGCGATGCGAGCACTGGCAAAGTAGTCGTGAACAGGGCGATGTCATTGGACGGGTTCATCGCCGGTCCCGACCACGCGATGGACTGGATCTTCGAGTACCTGACCGCGGAGACGTTCCCGGAGGTCATGACGGCGACGGGTGCCATGCTCGTCGGCCGGGGCACGTACGAGGTCGCCAAGCGGATGGCCGACCAGGACGCGCCCTACGAAGGCGGAGCACAGTTCGTCCTCACCCACGAGCCTCCCGAGAAGCCGGACCCCAGCGTCACGTTCCTCACCTGTGACGTCGAGGAAGCCGTTGCCACGGCACGCAGCGCCGCGGGCGGCAAGAACCTGGAGATCCTCGGTGCCGACGTGGCCGCCCAGTGCCTGCAGCGCGGGCTCGTCGACGAGATCCTGGTGTACGTCCTGCCGGTGCTGCTCGGCGACGGCGTACGCTTCACGCCGCCAAGCCTCGATCGGATCGACCTGGAACCCTTCAGCAACACCCAGTCGGGCGCCGTCACGATGCTCCGCTTCCGCGTGCGGAAGTAGGCGCAGCCTCCTACCTGCCGTGACGGCCTGACTCCCGGACGGTCACGTACCGAACCGGCGAGGGGAAAGGTATCCCGCCCACCGGAGATCGCCCGGCGGGCCGGACGAGGAAGATCAACATCTCGCCCATCGGGCTGCGAACGGCGCAGCCCGCTCGGTAGCGTGAGCGGATGCAGCTCGAGTTCCTCACCGACCCGACCGAGTTCCTCGCCGCGGCCGGCGACCACCTCGCGGCGAACCCGGTGGTCAGCAACGTGGTGGCCACGCTCGCCGAGCGGACCGCCGCGCAGCTCGCCGCCGGCAAGGAACAGCCGGAGCTCAACTGGTGGCTCGTGGTACGCGACGAGTCCGGGGCGGTGGTCGGCGCTGGGATGCGTACGGCTCCCTTCGAGCCGCATCCGCCGTTCCTGTTGCCCATGCCGGACGAAGCCGCTGTAGCGCTGGGCCGTGCGCTGCACGAACGTGGCGAGGAGATCGCGGCGATCAACGGAGCGCTGCCCGCCGTCCAGCTGTGCGCCACCGAACTGGTACGCCACCAGAGCGGGCGGGTCGAGGTCGGCCAGCACACCCGGCTCCACGAACTCGGCGACCTGATCCCGCCGAAGCGCGTCCCCGGCGAACTCCGCCGCGCCACCGAGGACGACGTCGACCTCGTTCAGGCCTGGTACGAGGCCTTCGGAGCGGACGCCGACGAGCAAGCCGGTCGCCCGCGGGGAACAAGTTTCCACGAGGCTCCGGATCGGGAGGGCACCCTGCAAACTCTGGTCACCAAGAACATCTGGTTCTGGGTCGACGAGACGGGTGAGCCGGTGCACCTGACGGGCGCGAACCCGCCCTCGTACGGCGTGGCCCGGGTCGGCCCGGTCTACACGCCACCGGAGCAGCGTGGACGCGGCTGGGCGAGCGCGGCCGTCGCTGAGGTGTCGCGCCGGATCGTCGCCGAAGGCGCGCGGGCGTGCCTGTTCACCGATCAGGCGAACCCGACGTCGAACAAGATCTACGCAGCGCTCGGCTATCACCCGGTCGTGGACATGGCCAACCTCGTCCTCGTCCGCTGACTCGGGAAAGGTGCGAGTGTCCGTGCCGCGCGCCGTGTTTCTCGCCGCGATGACGGCGGCGATCCTCCTTGTCGCCTCCTGCAGTCGCGAGCCGGACCACCTGCCTGACATCGCGTCGGATATGGCGACGAGCCACGACATCGTGCTGAATCACGTTGCGGAGCAGGGTGGTCCGGCGCGGAGTTTCGGCCCGTTCGACTCCAGCTCCGCCAGCGCCGCCGAAGAACATCTGGTTCTGGGTGGACGAGACGGGTGAGCCGGTGCACCTGACCGGCGCGAACCCGCCCTACCGGGATTCCTCCGTTTGGGAGGTCACGAACCGACGGCGGGACCGGACTAATCAGCCCGAATGACCGACAGGTCCGCGGCCAGCGCCGCATAGATGTACTCGCTGCCCCAGCGTTCCCCGTCGAGGTCGTTCTCGACGAGGTGCGCCTCCCGGCGCATCCCGAGGCGCTCGCAGACCCCGACGGATCCGGTGTTCTCCACGTCCAGCCGTGCGTAGAGCCGATGCACCTTAAGCGTGTCGAAGGCGAACGCGGCCAGCGCCGCGGCGGCCTCGGTCGCGTAGCCATGGCCCTGATGGCGTGGGTCGAGGGTCCAGCCGATCTCGGCTTGGGCGGCGCGGGCGTCGGCCAGGGTGAGTGTCACCTCGCCGAGGACGCCGGGCTCGTCGCGTCGGCAGACAGCGAGCGCCACCTTGTCCCCATTGGTGCGCCAAGAGGTATGCGCCGCACGCTCGGCGGCCACCTGCTCGCTGCGTTCCCGCGTGTGCGGGGGCCGGTACAGGTAGCGCGCCACGCTCAGCAGGCTCTGGTAGGCGTACAAGTCGTCGGCGTCGTCGGGGGTGAAGAGCCGCAGCGACAGCCGGCTCGTGGTCATCGGCAGCAGCGAGGCAATGTCCATGCGGACCTCCAGGACGCGGACGAGTCGATCATGGTGCTGGCCGATTGTGGCATCGCCGCGGCCGGGTGACGACGCCTTTTCGGAGCAGCGCCTCGCCCGCAAAGGCGTCGTCGGCTAGCCCGAAGATGCGGTTCGAGCCGCGGCTTCAGTCGACGATGAACAGCGTGGCACCGGTGGCGGTACTGGATCTGTGGGCCTCGGTGTCGTCGCCGACCTGATAGCTGCTCCCGGCCTGTAAGGTCACCTTCTGACCGCCGGCCAACTCCGTCGTCAACGTTCCGGAGAGCACGAGCAGGATGTGGCCCTTCGTGCACCAATGGTCCGCGAGATACCCAGCGCTGTACTCCACCATCCGAACACGAAGATCACCGAATTCGCGGGTACGCCAAGTCGCGGTTCCCGCCTCACCGGGATGCTCGGTAGCAGGCACCTGCGCCCAGTCGGTCGTCCCGAAGGGGATCTTGTCGATGAGCATCTGGTGATCATGCCACGCATGCCGGCCATCGGGCGCTTGCCTGGGGAGTTCGGCGTCTCGATCCGTGATCCGCTGTGGCTCAGGGACCGGAGCCACAGCGGGTCACGACGATCTGCGTCAGGCGGCGACGTAGCCCTTGAACGCGTGCACCGCGTCGAAGGAGCCGTTGGCGTTCGCCCGGTTCGTATTGAAATACAGCGTTCCGGCGCTGAGGCCGACGCCTTCGATTTCGAAGGTCGTGTACGCCGACGACGTGATGCGGAACGAGAGGTCGGTGGCCGCGGGCGCGGTACCGGTCGTGGCCGTCGTCACGTTGCGGTAGACGAGCACGATGCTGCGGTTCTCCTTGGTCAGCGGGTAGTAGAGCACCTTCTTGGACGCGTCGTAGAAGAAGCCCTGGTTGGCGAAGGTCGTGAGGTCCGAGACGGTGGCGCCGTTGACCAGGGCGCCTTCGACCTGCAGGTCGAACGCCTTGGTCAGGTTGATGGTCCCGGAGTTGGCGCGCAGCGGGATGCTGCCGTTGTAGACGGTCCGGCCGCTCTTGAACATGAACGAGATCGTCGTGCTGTCCTGCGCGACTCGGCTGACCCCCGACGGCGACGCCACGGCACCGTTGAGCCGGATCTGGTAGGACCCGACGTAGTAGTAGGTGGTGCCGTCGTAGCGCAGCTTCACCAGTTGCGCGCCGGTCGCTTCCATGGTGACGACGAACAGGTGGTGCTGGCTGTCGATGTCGACGATCGTCATGTCGTTCGCGTGCCCGAGCCAGGTGTTGGTCGTGCCGCCGTTGGTGCCGTTGGTCATCAGCACCCGGTCACCGGTGGTCTTGTTGACCCGGTAGATGACGGCGAGATCGTCGTAATTGGTGTGGTTCTTGACGGAGTACAAGTAGGTGGATCCGGCGGCGAAGCCCTGTACGCCGGTGCAGCAGCTCGTGTTGGGCAAGCTGGCGATGTCGGAGTACGTGTTGTAGTAGGCGGCTTGCGCGGCCTGTCCCGACATGGCCAGCAGGCCGAACACAATCCCAACCATGATCGCCAGTCGTCTGACAAATCGCATGTGGGTCCTCCCCAGACGGTCGACGACCCCGAGCCCCAATGCCCAAGGTCATCGACTGGAGGCTATTGCGCGATCATGAGACGGTCAATGTCTTGATCGTCGCGGTCGATGTTCCGGCTCGTTCGGTGGCGAAGGCGCGGGCGGGCTTGTCCCCCGTGAGAGCTACCGGCGACTGTCCGCTGTGCGGTGACGATTCCGGGCCTGCGAATCCATAGCGTTCCAGGTAGCCGCGGCGCTTGGGCCGCGGGATCTGGGGAAGGGTTCGTCATGCGACTGTTCTTGCGACTGTTGGCGCAGCTCGTGGCCGTCTCGGTGGTCGCGCTCGTGGGCAACATGGCTGTCGGCGCGGTGCAGTGGAACGTGTGGCCCACGCTGGCGCTCGGCGTGGCCACCGCAGTGCTCTCGCTCCTCGCGTACGCCTGGGTGGTGCGCCGGACCGAACGCCGCGCGCCGGCCGAGGTGGCCTGGAAGGGCGCGGGTGCCCCATTCGGCCGGGGTGCGCTCATCGGCTTCGGAATGTTCGCGGCCGTCATCGCGGTCATCGCCCTGTCCGGCGGCTACCGGATCGACGGCTGGGGCTCGGTGTCCGGCGCGATCGCGCTGGCGGGCGTCACGGCCGCTGCCGCCGTGACGGAGGAGCTGTTGTTCCGGGGCGTGCTGTTCCGGTTCGTCGAGGAGCGCATCGGCACCTGGTCGGCGCTGGTTCTCACCGGTCTGCTCTTCGGCCTGGCGCATCTGTTCAACCCGCACGCCAGCCTGTGGAGCACGCTCGCCATCGCCGTCGAGGCGGGTGGCATGCTCGGTGCCGCCTTCGCCGCCACCCGTAACCTGTGGGTGCCGATCGGGCTGCATTTCGCCTGGAACTTCGCCGAGGGCGGCATCTTCGGCACCGGAGTCTCCGGCCAGAGTGCGCCGGACGGGCTGCTGCACGGCGTACTGTCCGGTCCGACCGCGGTCAGCGGCGGCGAGTTCGGGCCGGAGGCGAGCCTCTACGCGCTGGTGGCTGGCGTGGTGGTGACCGGAGTGTTCTTGTGGCTGGCCCGCCGCCGCGACCGGCTGGTGCCGATGCGCGGGCGCGCCGCCGGGGTCGCCGCGACCGTTAGTCTTTCCCGGTGATCGACCGCGAGCGGATCCTGGGCGTGTGGCGGCGACTGCCCGTCATGGCCCGGGATCTCCCGTTGGCGCTGGTTCTCGCCGTCGCGTCGGTGGTGCCGGCACTCCACAGCAACGGGACGCAGCTCGGCGACCTGCCGGACCGGCCGTTCGACGCGATGGCCGTCGCCGTGATCGCCCTCGAGAGCCTCCCGCTGATCGTGCGCCGCCGTTGGCCTGCCGTCTGTCTCGCGCTGGTGTCTCTCGGCTTCGCTGTCGACCAGCTCGTCGGCTTCCACACCGTCGCGGGCACGGCTCTCCCCATCGCGCTGCTGAGCACCTCCGTGCACCTGCACCGCCATCGGCGCGGCACGGTGCTGCTGGGCACCGTGGCGTACGTGTTGCTGGCGGTGGCTCTCGACCGGCGTGGTTCGGGTGAGGGGGTGGCCGGGTTCACCTCCTTCTATCTGGCGCTGGCCATCGCCTGGTGGATCGGGGCATGGGTACGCCTGTCCCGGGCGGCCGAGGCCGAGAACCGCCGCCACCTCGCCGAGGCCACGCGTACCGCCGAACGCACCCGCATCGCCCGCGAGCTGCACGACGTGGTGACCCACCATGTGACGGCGATGGTGGTGCAGGCGGAGGCGGCGAGGTACCTGACCGCCGCGCCGGAACGCCTCGATCAGACCCTGGCTTCGGTCAGCGACACCGGCCGCCGGGCCATCACCGATCTGCGGCATCTGCTGGACCTGCTCAACCCCGACCATGGCGCGGAGGCGACGACGGCATCCGGGCCGCCAGGGGCGGGCGCGCTTCCGCAGGCGGTGATCGGCGAGCTGTACGACCTCGTGGAGCAGACCCGGCGGGCGGGCCAGCCGGTGGAGTTCGTCGAGGAGGGCAGTCCACAGCAGACAGCCGGCAGCGCCGAGGTCGCGACGTACCGCGTCGTCCAGGAGGCCCTGACCAACGCCCTCAAGTACGCCCGCGGCAGCCGTACGGCGGTCCGTGTGCACCACGCCCCTCAGGAGATCATCGTGGAGGTCAGCACGGACGGCCGGGAGACGGTCACCGCGTCGCCTGGCGGGAGCGGCCGCGGCCTGGCCGGGCTTCGCGAACGCGTCGGTGTTCTCGGCGGCGAGTTCAGCGCGGGCCGGCTGGACGACGGTGCCTTCGTCGTCCGCGCCCGCATCCCCGCCGGAGGCGCGTCGTGAGCGCTCCGATCCGGGTGCTCGTCTGTGACGACCAGATTCTGATCCGCACCGGCCTGGCGACCATCATCGACGCCCAGCCGGATTTGGAGGTGGTCGGCGAGTGCGGGGACGGGCGTGCCGCGGTCGACCTGGCCCGCCGGTTGCACCCCGATGTCGTGGTGATGGACGTCCGGATGCCGGTGCTCGACGGCATCGAGGCGACCCGCCGGCTGGCCGGGGTCGGGGTGGCGCAGCCGGTGAAGGTGCTCGTGGTGACGACGTTCAACCTGGACGAATACGTGTACGGGGCGCTGCGCGCCGGGGCGAGCGGCTTCCTGCTCAAAGACGCCCCGCCAGCACAGCTGCTGAACGGCATCCGCACGGTCGCGAGTGGGGCCGCGTTGCTGGCACCCGAGGTGACCCGGCAACTGGTCGGCCGGTACGCGGCGCGGATCCGTCCCGCCGAGAGCACCCCCGATGACGGTCCGCTGACTCCACGTGAACTGGAGGTGCTGCGCCTGATCGCCGACGGCCTGTCCAACGGCGAGATCGCCGTGGCGCTGGTGATCAGCCAGGAGACCGTGAAGACCTACGTGTCGCGCATCCTCACCAAGCTCGACTTGCGAGACCGTGTTCAAGCGGTGATCTACGCGTACCGCCGGGGGTTGGTGACCTGACGGCCCGGTTCAGCGGGAGAGCAGGGTCAGCTCGAACGAGTAGTGCGACGCCCGGTACACGTGGTCGCCGTACTCGACGGCGTGCCCGGCCGGGTCGTACGCGGTCCGCGACATGGTGAGCAGGGGGGCGCCACGGATCTCGCTGAGCAGCCGGGCTTCGGCGGAGCTGGCTTTGCGGGCGCCGATGGTCTGGTCGGCGATGCGCATCTGGATGCCGCTGTCGCGCAGCACCTGGTAGAGGCCGCGTTCGGCGAGCGCGTCGCGGCTGATGTCGGCGAGCCCGGCGGGCAGGTAGTTGCGCAGGACGGCCAGGGGTTCGTCTTCGGCGTACCGGAGTCGTTCGATGTGGAGCACGTCGGCTCCGGCAGGCAGGTGCAGGGCTTCGGCGGCGGCGGGCGAGGCGGTGACGACTTCGAAGGCCAGCACTTCGGTACGCGGCCGGCGGCGAGCCCGGTCGAGGTCGTCGTAGAGGCTGGTCAGCTCGACCTGGCGGCTGACGCGCCGTTGGGCGACCTGCGTACCGACGCCGCGTTTGCGGACGAGGAGTCCCTTGTCGACCAGGTGGCCGATGGCTTGCCGCATCGTGGGGCGGGACAGGCCGAGCTGGTCGGCCAGCGCTATCTCGTTGTCCAGCCGGGAACCCGGCGGCAGCTGCGCGGACTCGATGAGTTCCTGCATGCGCTGCGCGACCTGGTAGTAGAGGGGGACCGGGCTGGACCGGTCGATCCGGATGAGTTGCGCGAGGCCGTCCACGCCGCCATTATGCGACAAGACATTGATCATCTGTACGTCTGGATGTCCTAACAATCGGGGGCCGTCCGATCTGTTACGTGAAGATTTCGCGGCAGACATTTACGTCGGCAGGTTGTCATGACATTCTGAGCAACGCGAGCCTCTTCGAGTCAACCCAGTCGCCGAAGGGAAGCAATATGTCAGTCCAGCGTAGAACGTCGACGGGCGCGGTCGCCGCGCTCGCCGCTCTCGCTCTCACCATGGCCGGTTGTGGCTCCGAGGAGCCGTCCGGCGCGGACGCTAAGAACATCACCCTCACCATCGCCGCCAACTCGATCGTCGGCGGCAAGAACTCCGCAGGCGCCCAGTGGATCCAGGACTGGGTCATCCCCAAGTTCATCGAGGCCCAGAAGGCCAAGGGCGTCACCGCCAAGGTGACGTTCGTGCCCAGCGGCGTCGACGACGAGCAGTACAAGACCAAGCTGGCGTTGGACCTGCGCAGCAAGGCCGGTCCCGACGTCATCGCGATCGACGGCATCTGGGTCGGCGAGTTCGCCCAGGCCGGATACATCAAGCCGCTCGCCGACGTGGCCGGTTCCGGAGTGGACTCATGGGAGGGCTGGAGCCAGATCCCGCAGTCCGTCCAGGGCCTGGGCACGTTCGAAGGCAAGAAGTACGGCGTGCCGCAGGGCACCGACGGTCGCGTGCTCTACTTCAACAAGAAGCTGTTCGCCCAGGCGGGCCTGCCGGCCGACTGGCAGCCCAAGTCCTGGCAGGACATCCTCGACGCGGGGGCCAAGCTCAAGACCCTCCCCGGCGTCACGCCGATCCAGATCAACGCCGGCACCGCGATGGGTGAGGCCACCTCCATGCAGGGCGCGCTGCCGCTGCTGGTGGGCGCCGGTGGCGAGATCTGGAAGGACGGCAAGTGGTCCGGCTCCACCCAGCCGGTCAAGGACATGCTCGACTTCTACGGCAAGGTGTACGGCGGCGGCCTCGGTGACCCGAAGCTGCAGCAGGAGGCCAAGGGCCGGGACAAGTCCTTCGAGATGTTCGCCGCCGGCAAGATCGGCATCCTCGGCGAGGGCGACTACTTCTGGCGCAGTGTCGTCGAGCCGAAGGCGGGCATCGCCAAGATGGCCGACCGGGACACCACCGTCGGGTACGCCATGATCCCGGCCAAGCAGCCCGGGGCGGGCGTGCGGGGCCAGGACTTCGTCAGCATGTCCGGCGGCGGCGTACGCGTCGTCAACCCCAACAGCAAATACCCGGCGCAGGCCTGGGAACTGCTGTCGTTCATGAGTTCGGCCGAGGCGGTCAAGTCCGAACTGGCCGGCGCGGCGCGCATCACCGCCCGGATGGACGTCAACAAGGAGGTCCTCGCCGGCGACCCGATGCTCAGCTTCGTGTCGGAGAAGGTGCTGCCGCTGACGGCGTACCGGCCGCCGCTGGCCGTGTATCCGCAGGTGTCGACGGCGTTGCAGGAGGCGACCGCCGCGGTCGTGTCCGGCAAGAGCGCGGCCGACGCGGCCGCGGAGTATCAGAAGAAGGTCGAGGGGATCGTCGGTGGTGCAGGCAACGTCCAGTCCTGACACCACCGAGGACACCAGCACGCAGCAACTGCCGGGGGCGCGCCGCGACGGCGCGTCCCCGGACGCCGCCGGGCTCGGCCGGGCCCGGGCGGCCGCGTTCGTGGTGCCCAGCATGGTGCTCATCGTGCTGTTCCTCGTCCTGCCGGCCGCGTGGACGATCTATCTCGGCATCACCAATTACCGGCTGACCGGGCTCGCCGCCGCACATCCGGAGATCGTCGGACTGGACAACTACACGACCGCGCTGGGCGACGACCGGTTCCTCACGTCGCTGGGCCTGACGCTGCAGTTCGTGATCGGTTCGGCGGTGATCGGGCAGGCCGGTCTCGGCTTCGCCATCGCGTGGACGCTGCGCGACCGCCGTGGCTTCGTACGCCGCGTCGTCGAGGCGTTCGTGCTGCTGGCCTGGATCCTGCCGGGGTCGGTGGTGGCGTTCCTGTGGATCGCGCTGCTCGACCGCGACGCCGGCACGCTCAACGCCGTCCTGCATACGCCGGGCGCGGCCTGGCTGCTCGATCATCCGATGCTGTCGATCATCGTGTTCAACACGTGGCGTGGCACGGCGTTCTCGATGATGCTTTACAGCGCGGCGCTCGGAAACGTGCCGCCGTCGCATCTGGAGACGGCCAAGCTGGCCGGGGCGAACACCTGGCAGCAGTTGCGTGACGTGGTGTTCCCGCGCATCCGCGGGCACATCCTGACCAACCTGCTGCTGATCAGCTTGTGGACGTTCAACGACTTCTCGCCGTACCTGATCACCGCGGGCGGGCCGGAGCAGAAGTCGGAGATCCTGGCGGTCTACGTCTACAAGGTGGCCCTGTCCGGTGGTCAGCTCGGCTTCGGCTCGGCGATCTCGTTCCTGATGCTGCTGATCAACCTCGTCCTCGCGCTGGTCTACCTGCGGATGCTGGGGCGCCGGAAGGAGGAGGCGTGAACACCACCGTCAGCCACCTGCTCGGCCGGATCGGCCGGTACGTCTTCCTCAGCGTGGTCCTCGGGTTCTTCGCGATCCCGTTGCTGTGGCTGGCGACCGCGCCGTTCGACAGCACGCCGAAGATCACCACGTCGATGCCCGACTTCGCACTGGACAACTTCCGGGCGCTGCTGGACAACCCGTACGCGGTGGAGTCGCTGCTGAACTCGGTCTGGCTGGCCGGCGGCACGGCGATCCTGGTCGTCGTGTTCGCCGCGCTGGCCGCGTACGCGCTCAGCCGGGTCCGCATCCCCGGCCGTGACGCGCTGCTCTACGGCCTGTTGCTGCTCTCGTCGATCGTGACGGGCACGGCGACGATGGTGCCGCTGTTCGAGCTGGCGTTCCGGCTGAACCTGATCGACTCCCGGCTGGGCGTCATCCTGATCATGTCCGGTGGGCTGCTGCCGGCGGCGATCTTCATCCTCAAGGACTTCATGGACTCCACGCCGACCTCGTACGAGGAGTCGGCGCGGGTGTTCGGGGCCAGTCCGCTGCAGATCGTGCGCCACATCGTGGTGCCTTTGGTGCGGCCGGGTCTGGCGACCGTCGCGGTGTGGGCGGTCGCCAACGTGTGGGGCAACTTCCTGGTGCCTTACCTGCTGCTGCGCAGCCCGGACAAGGCCCCGGCGGCGGTCATCATGTACACCCTCTACACCGAGGGCGGGCAGGCCGACCTGCGGCTGCTCTCCACGTTCTCGCTGCTCTACTCGCTGCCGGTCGTGCTCATGTTCATCTTCGTGAGCACCCGCTACGGCTTCCGCTTCCACGGAGGGATCAAACGCTGATGGCCGCCATCACCATGAGCGGGCTGACCAAGGTCTACCCCAACGGCGTACGCGCGCTGAACGCCCTCGACCTCGACATCGTCGACGGCGAGTTCTTCGCCCTGCTCGGCCCGTCCGGATGCGGCAAGACGACGCTGCTGCGCACCATCGCCGGGCTGGAGGTCTCCTCCGGGGGCACCATCCACATCGGTGACACCGACGTCACCGGCATGCCGCCGGGGCGGCGCGACGTCGCGATGGTGTTCCAGGACTACGCCCTCTTCCCGCACATGAACGTGCGCGACAACATCGCGTACCCGTTGCGGATCAAGAAGGTGGACCGGCGGACCCGGCACGGCAAGGCGACCGAGACCGCCGGCGGTCTCGGCCTGGCCGAGCTGCTGGAGCGACGGCCGGCGCAGCTGTCCGGCGGGCAGCAGCAGCGCGTGGCGCTGGCCCGCGCGATGGCCTACACGCCGCAGGTGTTCCTGCTGGACGAGCCGCTGTCCAACCTGGATGCGCGGCTGCGGCTGGAGGCGCGCACGTTCCTCAAGCGATTGCAGCGCGACCTCGGCGTGACGACCGTGTTCGTCACCCACGACCAGGCCGAGGCGCTGGCCCTCGCCGACCGGATCGCGGTCATGCAGGGCGGTCGCATCCGTCAGGTGGGCACACCGGTCGAGGTGTTCCGCCGTCCGGCCAACACGTTCGTCGCCGGGTTCATCGGCTCCACCCCGATGAACCTGATCCCGGCGACGGTGCGGGACGCGGGCGTCGAGGTGGCCGGGACGATCCTGCCGATGCCGGAGATCGCCGAGGGCCTGACCGAGCCGGGGGAGACCGTCACCTACGCCGTACGCCCGGAGTATCTCGACTATTCGCCGGCCGAACGCGCGGGCGCGCTGTCGGGCGTCGTCGTGGTGGTCGAGAATCTGGGCAGCTCCTCGCTGGTCAGCCTCGACCTGCCCGGCGACGTCGGCACCGTCCAGGTGGTGGTCGCCGAAGGCGAGGAACCCGCACCGGGCGACCGGGGCTGGGTCGCGCCGCGACCGGGCCGCGCGCTGCTCTACCGCGACGACGAGCTGGTCGCCGCGCCGATTCCGGCCCAGCCCACCGGGGCGAACCGATGACCGTGCACCAGGGCCGCTGGACGATGGAGGACCGGGCCGAGCAGATCATGCGCTCGGTGCCGGTCGAGGTCCCGCCCGGCACGGCGGCCCTGTCCGTCGAGCTGGCCTACGACCGGGCGCGGGGCGTACTCGATCTCGGGTGCGAGGGGCCGGCCGGGTTCCGGGGCTGGTCCGGCGGGGCCCGGGACCGGTACACGATCACGCCCGGCTGGGCGACGCCGGGCTACCTGCCGGGCGAGCTCGAACCCGGGGTGTGGCACGTGCTGCTGCGGCTGCATCGCGTACCGACGGACGGGCTCGACTTCACCGTCACGGTGACCACATCGGACAGAGCGCCCGACGCGCCCGCCGGCGAACGTCCAGAAAAGCCGGAGCGCGGACCGAAACGGGAGCTCCTGGCAGTGGACGGGCGGACCTGGCTCGCGGGCGACCTGCACTCGCACACCGTCCACAGTGACGGCAGCTCGACCGTCCCGGAGCTGGCCGTGCTGGCCGTACAACGGGGACTGGACTTCCTCGCCGTCACCGACCACAACACCGTCAGCCACCACCCCGAGCTGGCCTCGGCCGGCGCCCGCTACGGCATCGACCTGATCCCCGGGCAGGAGGTCACCACCGATCGCGGGCACGCCAACGCCTGGGGCCCGATCGGCTGGGTCGACTTCCGCCGCCCGGTCGACGACTGGTTCGCCGCGGTCCGCCGCGACGGCGGGATCCTGTCCATCAACCATCCGCTCGGCGGCGACTGCGCCTGGCGGCAGCCGGTGACCGACCGGCCCCAGCACGCCGAGATCTGGCACTCCGGCTGGTTCGACCGCACCTGGGGCGCCCCGCTGGCCTGGGCGGACGCCTGGCGGCCCGACGTCATCCCGGTCGGCGGCAGCGACTACCACCGGCCCGGCAGCGACGGTCTGCCCGGCAACCCCACCACGTGGGTCCTCGCCGACGACGGCGACGTGCTCGGCGGGCTGGCCGCTGGCCGGGTGGCGATCAACGCCGGACCGCAGGAGGCGCTGCTCATCCGGCTCGGCGACGAACTGCTCGCCCTCGACGCCGACGGCACGGTCCTGATCCGGCCGGACGGCTCCCGGGCGGTGATCCGCGGCGACCGAGTGCTGCTGCCGGCCGGCGACGGCCTGCATCTGCTGGAGACGTCTTCGACGGAGGTCGTCGCGATATGTCGGTGAGGATCGCCAACGCCCCCTGCAACTTCGGGGTCTACTCGCTCGAATCTCCGATCGTCGACCCGGACACGATGCTGGCCGAACTGGCGGCCGCCGGATACACCGGCGTCGACTCCGGGCCGATCGGCTACTTCGGCACCGGCCGGGAGCTGGCCGACCGGCTCGCCCGGCACGGCATGCAGCTGGCCGGCGGCTGGGTCGACCTGCGCTACGGCGACCCGGACGGCTTCGCGGCCGACCTGCCGAACCTGGACGCCGCACTCGACGTGTTCACCGCCGTCACGGTCGACGACGACCGGTTCGCGCCCCGGCCCACCCTCGCCTGCCCGGCCGATCCGCGCCGATTCGCTGCTCCCGGCGTACCGCTTGATCCTGCCCTGGCGTTGCCCGAGGCGGCGTGGCCCGGCTTCGCGGAACGGGTCCAGCAGGCCGCGGACCGCTGCCGGGCGCGCGGCCTCGAACCGGTCTTCCACTACCACCTCGGCACCGACATCGAGACCGGCGAGGAGGCCGACCGGCTGCTCGCGCTCACCGACATCTCGATCTGCCTGGACACCGGCCACCTCGCGCTCGCCGGCGGCGACGCGGTGGCCGCGGTGCGTCGCTGGGGTCCGCGCATCAAACAGGTCCACGTCAAGGACGCGGACCGTCTCGTTCATCATCGGGTACGCGATGAGGGGGCCGACTTGTCAGCGATGGTTCGAGCCGGGGGATTCCCGGCGCTCGGGCAGGGCGACGTCGATCTTCCGGCGGTGCTGGCCGAGCTGACCGAGATCGGCTACACCGGATGGCTGGTCGTCGAGCAGGACGCCCCCGGCACCGGGCAGGACCTCGGCCGGATCCTCGCCGACCAGCGCGCGAACCGGGCCCAGCTCGCCGAATGGGGGGTTCGATGATCCGCGTGGCGATCGCCGGGCTGGGCACGATCGCCCGCACCGCGCACCTGCCGATGCTGGCCCGCCGCTCCGACCTGTTCTCCGTCGTCGCGGTCAGCGATCTGTCCCCGACGGCGCTCGCCGAGTTCGACGTCGCCCGGTACGCCGACGCGTCCGAGATGATCGCCGCCGGCGGGTTCGACGCGATCCTGCTGCTCACCTCCGGATCGCACGGGACGCTGGCCGGTCAGGCGCTCGCTGCCGGACTGCCGGTGTTCTGCGAGAAGCCGCTCGCGCTGACCCGGGCCGAGATCGCGCAGCTGCCCGACACGGATCAGCTGATGGTCGGCTACATGAAGCAGTACGACCCGGCCGTGGAACGGGCGCTCGAAGAGCTGGACCGCATCGGCGGGCCGTCGGCGGTGCACCACGTCGACGTCACCGTGCTGCATCCCAGCGGCGAGTCGCAGCTGGCCTTCGCCCACCTGCCGACGCCCACCGACGTTCCCGCGACCGCGCTCGCCTCACTGCGCGCCCACGACGACGACCTCGTACGCGCAGCCGTCGGCGACGACGCGGGCGCGCAAGGCCTCTACCGGATCCTCGTCAACAGCCTGAGCCACGACCTGTCGCTGCTGCGGCTGTTCACCGGCGCGCCCGCGACGATCGACCACGCCACGACGTGGACCCGCAAGGGCGTGCCCGAACCGTCGGTGGAGGTCACCGGTGATCTGTCCGACGGCGGGCGCTACACGTTGCACTGGCACTATCTGCCGGACTATCCGGCGTACCGGGAGACCGTGACCCTGCACCACGAACGCGGGTCGCTCGAACTGGTCTTCCCGACGCCCTATCTGATGAACGCGCCCACCGTGCTCACGATCGCCGAAGGCCCGACGCGGTCGGTGTTCACCAGCGTCGACGAGGCGTTCGAACGAGAGCTGGTGGCGTTCCACTCGCTGGTCACCAAGGGCTCGGCTGTGCGTACCGGGGTCGAGGGCGGGCTGTCCGACCTGGTTACCAGCCAGCGCATCGTCCGCGCGTCCCAGCACCCCGTCTCCGGAGAGGCTATGCAGGCATGACGCCGACCGAGATCATCGTCGTCCCGCACACCCACTGGGATCGCGAGTGGTACGAGCCGTTCCAGCGGTTCCGGCTGCGCCTGGTGGCGCTGCTCGACGACGTCTTCGACCGGATGGCCGCCGACCCGCGGCAACGGTTCACTCTGGACGGTCAGATGGCCGCCGTCGACGACTACCTCGACGTCCGCCCCGAACGCCGCGACCAGGTCCGGGAACTGGTGGCCAACGGGCAGCTGGCGGTCGGGCCGTGGCAGATCCTGCTCGACGAGTTCCTGTGCTCCGGCGAGAACATCGTCCGCAACCTGGAACGCGGCCTGCGCCGGTCCGAGGAACTCGGCGCCGCGCTGCCGGTCGGCTACCTGCCCGACATGTTCGGCCACATCGCGCAGATGCCGCAGATCCTGACCGGCGCCGGGCTCGCCCACGCGTGCGTCTTCCGGGGCGTACCGGGGGCGCTGGGGCAGCACGCGTTCGGCTGGGAAGCCCCGGACGGCACCGTCATCCGCACCGAGTACATGCCCGGCGGCTACGGCAACGCCGCCTCGCTGACCGCCTCACCGCCGCTGGTCGCCGCGCGGGCCAAGGAGCTGTCGGCGTACCTGAACGCCTGGTATCCGGACGGCGGGCCGATGCTGGGCATGTACGGCACCGACCATGCCGCCCCGGCCGCCGACGTCGCCGACCTGCTCGCCCGCGCTTCTGCGGAGACCGGGCTCGACCTGCGCCTCGGTACGCTCGCCGAGTACTTCGCGACGCAGTCCGCCCGATTCGAAGGACTGCCCCGGATCACCGGCGAACTGCGGTCCCACGCCCGCGCGAACATCCTGCCCGGGGTCATCTCTGTGCGTACCCCTCTGAAAAGAGCGATGGGACGCGCGGAGCGGGCGGTCGAGCGGCACGCCGAGCCGCTGGCGGCCTTGTGGCACAACGGGCCGCCGGTGCAAGGTTTCCTGGACATGGCGTGGACTCGGCTGATCGACGCGTCGTGCCACGACTCGGTGACCGGTTGCGGGTGTGACGAGACCGCGGTGCAGGTGGCCGCGCGGCTGGCCGAGGCCGACCAGCTGGCACGGGCGGTCGTCGACCTGGCCGGGGCGAGCCTGACCGCGGTCGTGCCCAACGACGGGTACGCCGTCTGGAACCCCTCGCCGTTCGAGCGGACCTCGGTCGTCGAACTGGACCTGCCCGAATCCGGGGGTCTGGTCACCGGCGACGGTACGCCGGTGCCGATCCAGGTGCTGTCGTCCGGTCCGTCGGTGCTCGCCGACGACCTGCTCGACGGTGCGCGGGAGATCGAGAAGGGTCTGCGGCGCATCCACGGCATCGAGCTGTACGGGCAGGAGATCACCCACTGGGAGCTGGCCGGTGACGAGGTGACCTTCCACGTCGCCCGGCACGGCGACCCGTCGTTCAGCGTCGACGACGTCTGGACAGCGCTGGGGGAGCGCTCCTCGGTCCGGATGCGGATCGTGGCCGCGCCGCGCTCGGTCGTCGCCGCCGCCGTCACCGTTCCCGCCCTGGGACACGTGTCGGTGCGGCCCGCTGACTCTGCTGCCCTACCTTCCTCGACGGTGTCCGTCGACGGGTCCATCGTGGACAACGGCGTGCTGCGGTTCGACGTGGCCGACATCGGCCTGGTCGTCGACGGCGGCGATGTGGGGGATAGCTACAACTACGCCGCGCCCGACGCGGATGTGCTGGTCTCGACGCCCGTCTCGACCTCGGTGTCCGTGGTTTCGGCGGGGCCGCTGGTGGCCGTCGTCGACGTGACGAGGGTCTACGAGTGGCCGGTCGCGGCCGCCGAGCCGACTCCGGTCAGCCCGACCATCGTGGCCGCCGCGCCGCCGGCTCCCGCCCGGTCCTCGACGCTGGTCCCGGTGACCGTGGTGACCCGGGTCGAGGTGCGCGTCGGTGAACCGTTCGTACGCCTCACGGTCAGCTTCGACAACCGGTGCTCCGACCATCGCGTACGCCTGCACCTGCCCGCCGCCGCAACCACCTCGTACGCGGAGGGGCAGTTCGCGGTCGTCTCCCGGTCTTCGTCGTCAGTGGAGGGTGGCGGCGGGGAGTTCCCGCTGCCGACGTTCCCGGCGTCGGGCTTCGTCGTCGCGGGCGAGACGGCTGTGCTGCTCACCCAGCCGACCGAGTACGAACTCGTCGACGGGCACCTCGCGATCACGCTGCTGCGCTCGATCGGCATGCTGTCGCGCAACATCCACGCGCTGCGCGACGAACCCGCTGGACCGCAGTTGCCGGCTCCGCAGGCCCAATGCCATGGGCCGATCACCTTCGACCTCGCCGTCATGCCGATCCGAGCCTCGTGGGACCGGGCCGGGGTGGCCGCGGCGGCCGAGATCTACCGGCATTCGCTCCTGGCGTTCCCCGGGGCGGCGTCGCCGTCGGTGCCTTTGCCCGCTTCGGCTGCGGGGTTGTCGGTGTCCGGCGACGGCGTCGTGATGACGTCGCTTCGCTCCCGTTCCTCCGCGGCTTCCGGCGCCGACTCGGCTTCGGGTTCCGACTCGTTGGAGGTACGCGTCGTCTGCCTGCAGCCGGCACCGTCGACGGCGGTCTTCTCGGTGCTGGGCCTGCGCGCGGCGTGGCTGGCCGACTTGCGGGGGCGTACCGGGTCTGCTTTGGACATCGGCCCGGACGGTGCGGTGCGGGTGGATCTGCGCGGCTTCGAGATCGTCACCGTCCAGCTCGCTCGCTGATCCCGGCGCGCGGGGCCACCCGCCTCGCGCGTCGGTCATCTCGTGATCTCCGGAGTGCCACGCACGTGATCTTGGTGTGGTGACGTGCGTGGCACTCCGGAGATCACCTTTCCGTGTGCTGTACGCGGGGCGCTGCTATTTTCGCGGATTCGTTGGGTTCAGCCGACCACGCGCGACGCCTACAGTCGCATCCAGATCGATCGCGGTAAGCGCAGAATCGTCAAGATCGCACAGTGCGCGAAGAACCAGAGAATGCCGGCCTCGTCGGTGTCCGCAGGGCTGGGGCGGTGTGAACGCGTCACCGCCACCGTCACGGACGTCCCTCCCCGTTGCGGTGCATCTCCTGGATCGCGTGACCGTCCCTGGAGAGGATCATCATGAACTGGAAGCGCACTTCCGCAGTGGCCGTAGCGCTGAGCGTGGCGCTCGCCGGCCTCACTGTCGCCACGCCGGCCCAGGCGGGCAACTCCTACACCACGCAGTTCTGCAAGGACAACATGTACCGCCTGACGAACAGCGGCAGCGCCACTGACATGCCTATGTGGTGCCGCATCCAGGCCGGACCGGCAGCGACTTTCGGCTACACCGGACCTGCTGATGGGTACCCTGGCGTCAACTCGTGGAAAGGCGTCCAGCGGTACCTGACGCGCGAGAAGGTCTATAGCGGTCCGATCGACGGCCTCCCGGGCAAGTACACGTACATGGGCATCCAGACGATCGCCAAGCGGAGCGGCGGCTACACCGGCCCGATCGACGGCGCCCCCGGCTACTACACCTGGCTTGGGTTCGACAGGGCCATCAAGATGATGTGGTTCGGCCTCTGACGACCAGCTCGTGGTGCGGGTCCGGCGATCGGCCGGGCTCGCACCCCTGCTCAAGGGTTGCCCCCCGCTCGACGGCAGCCATCGGGCCGATCCCAGGCGCCGACGGCGAAGATCGTGCTTGCGAACTACCCGGTGCGGCGGGCATCAGCGCAGCCTTGTCCGCGCTGGCGCCCAACGTGCCATGGAACCCCGATCCCGCCGAGCCTAGGCGCGTAGCCGCCGCAGCTCCATCGTCCCTGTCAGGCCGTGAACCCCCCGCCACGGCCTGGCAGGGCGCCATATCGAGGTGGCCCTACCTGGCGGCAGCGTCGATCGCGTCGATCAGCTGCGGACCTTCCGCGAGCGCGGCGTCATTGTGGTCCGCGCCCTGCACCGCGATCGGGGCGACGCGGGCCCGTTCCGCGACCGCGACGCTCTGCGCGGGTGGGACGGTGCCATCGGTCGTCCCGTAGACCACGGTGATCGGCGCCTGCACGGCAGACACCTTGTCCAGCACGGGAAACCGGTCTCTCAGGAGGAGGCGTACGGGAAGGAAGGGGTAATGCGCGGCGCCCACTGAAGCCAGATCGGTGAACGGTGAACGCAGGACGACGGCCCGCGCCGGTTGCTCCGTCGCGAGATCGGTCACGACGCCCGTTCCCAGGCTCTCGCCGAACAGCACGATCCGCTGGCTGTCGAAAGACTCCGCCAGGTACGCGTACGCGGCCCGAACGTCGAGGAACAATCCTGATTCCGTCGGGCTGCCCGGGTTCCCGCCGTATCCCCGATAGTCGAACAGCAGCACGGTCAGTCCGCGCGCGCTGAGCGCCCGAGCCAGCGGTACGCGTCCCGCCCGATTGCCGCCGTTGCCATTGGCCACCAGGACCGCCGTGCGCCGATCCGGACCCACCGGTTCGGACAGCCAGCCGCGGAGCGTCAGGCCGTCGGCGGTGCCGAAGCTGACCTCCGTCATCCCGGCGGGCACCGGCCCGGTCTCCTGGCTCGGGAAGTAGATCAGCTTGCGCTGGCCGAAATAGAGCAGCCCCACGAGAAGAACGGTAGCGGACAGCACGACTATCACAGCTCGAACGATCCTCCGCCTGGCCACGACCCCAATTATCCGCTTCCCCTTGCCCGTCCGCCGGGTCGAGGTCGTCCGCGACCGCTGGTACGCCATGTACCTATCAAGGCCATCGTGAGAGATGATCTCGCTCATGCGCTCCCTCGACGACCTCATCACCACGGACGAGCCCGCTTGGCCGGATCTCTCCGCGGAGTTCGCCGCCGCCGAGTCGGTCCACGTGCTCCCGGTGGAGCAGCGGGCCGGCGAAGCCTGCCTGGTCAGCCTGCAGGTGACCGTGCGGTCGCGGCTCGGCGCGATGGCTCGGCACACCGGAGGCGTGCTGGTCGACGACGGCTGGGTACGCGTCTACGGCGGCGGCTCTCCCGGCTTTCCCAGCCTGGCGGACATGAACCAGCTCGACGGTCCGCCACCCGCGCTCGCCGTCGGTCACGATGTCGTCGGCGGCCTGTTCGAGGTCAACGGCCCCCAGGTACCAGCGGATCGCCCGGGCAGCCCGGGCGAGGTCTGCTACTTCGCCCCCGACACGCTCGGCTGGGAATCGCTCGGCGTCGGCTACGGCGACTGGCTGTCGTGGCTGGCGAGCGGTGCGACCCACCAGTTCTATGACGGACTGCGCTGGTCGACCTGGCGTGCGGAGATCGCCGGGTTACGCCTAGACCAGGGCTTCACCGTCTACCCGTTCCTCTGCACGACCGAGGCGCGCGCCGACATGGACGCGACGACCCGCAGCCCAGCCCCCATCGCCGAGGTCATCGACTTCACCCAGGATCTGGCGCGTCAGCTAACGGATCTTCCGGACGGCGGATCATTCGCGCTACGGGCCACTGACGCTTGACTCTCACGCTGCGTGAGTCTCTACCGTCGAAGGCATGAAGATCACGGTTATGAATACGCCGCTGGCGATGCTGGAGATCCTGGCCCGCCCGCTGCCTGAGCGCGCCGACGCGCTGCGCGACCTCATCGCGCCGATGTACGAGCACGTCCCGATGCCCGGCGATCCGGTCGACCTGCACCACCAAGGTGGCGGCTTCCGCGTCGACATCGACGACCCGCGCTACCTCCCGGCGTTGACCCGTCTCGTCAGCGAAGACGTCGTCGGGCAGATCACCACCGCGCTGGAGCGCGCCGCCGAGGCGCTGCGCGACTGGAAGCAGCCCGAGGAGGTGAAAGTGCTGTTCGTGCTCGGCAATCCCGACGACGAGCATCTGATGAAGGTCACCGGCGGCTACTACGGCATGGGCGGCGCGCCCGGCTGGCTCTACCTCATCGGCTGGCCGTCGGACGAGGTCATCGGGCGGATCGCGTACTGCGCCGTCCACGAGCTGCACCACCAGATCCGCTACCAGAACGTGCCGTGGACGCCGATGGTCGGCGAGCACATCATCTCCGAAGGACTCGCCGAGGCGTTCGTCCGTGAACTCGCCGGCCCGGACGCGATGGGACCCTGGTCCACCATGGTCTCCGGCGACTCGCTGGAAGACGCGTACGCCAAGACGGTCGCGGCCTTCGACGTCACCGGCTACGACAAGACGACTGCGTACGTGCTGGGCGACACGACGGCGCGGAAGTTCGGCTCGGAGCCGGTCGGCATCCCCGACATGGCCGGGTACGCCGTCGGCCTGCGCATCGTCGACGCGCACCTGAAGGTCAGCGGCTTGACGGTGGCGCAGAGCACGAGCCTGACGGGACCGGAGATCCTCGCCAGCGCGACGTCGTGACAGACACCGTCCCGCGTTCAGAACGCGGAGCGCGCGCTCCCCGAGGGCGGTCCCCATGATCAGGGTCAATTCCACGCTGCCATAGCGACAGAGAAATGACCCTGATCATGCGTCACCCACGATCAGCCGAACCCGTGAGAACCCCGCCGGCCACAACGACCTAGTAGCGCCAGAGCGTACGGGCGACGATCTCCTCCTCGGAAGCACCGTCGAACACCGCGACCTCACCCCGCCGAACGGCGAGAACGGTGTCGACCAGCTCAACCCCCAACTCGGCCGCGAAGAACGGATCACGCTCCAAAGCGTCGGCGGCGACGTCAAGAGAGGTCGGCAGCCGAGGCGGCGGCGAAGCCAGCGAAGCCGGATCGACCTCGACTGGATCAGGCAGCACGGCAGCCGCTGAGACCCCGGAAAGCCCAGCGCTCAGCAACGCAGCCAGCGCGAGGTACGGGTTAGCGGTGGCGTCGAAGCACTTGACCTCGATGTTCGCGGCGGATTCACGTTCGCCCACCGTCCCGGTGACGAACCGCAGCGCGGCCTCCCGGTTCTCGTGCCCCCAGCAGGCGTACGCGCCGGCCCAATGAGACGGCACCAGCCGCAGATAGCTGGCGACCGAAGGCGCGCCGAACGCCAGCAGCGCCGGGAGACGTTCCAGGATCCCGGCGATGAACGACGAGCCAGTGTCGGAGAGCATGAGGTTCTCCGATCCTCGCCACAGGCTGAGGTGGACGTGGCCGCCGTTGCCGACACCGCCGGCGACCACCCGGGGCGCGAACGAGGCTCGCAAGCCGTGTCGCAGGCTCACCGCGCGGATGGTTTCGCGTACGAGGACGAGCATGTCGGCGGCGCCGACCGGGTCCTGCGGGGAGAACGACACCTCGAACTGGCCGGGGGAGTACTCCGGGTGCAACTGTTCGACCGGCACGTTCTCCTCGATCAACGCCACCATCAGCGTACGCAGATAGTCGGAGTGCTCGACGGCGCGAGCCATCCCGTAAGCGGGGGCGCTGTCGGAGGGAACGACGCACCACTCGACCTCGAACCCCGCCCGCACGGCGTACCCCTGATCGGCCAGCCGCGTCACGACCGTGCCGAGGATCCCGCGCGCATCCTGCGGATGGCGGTCGCGATTCTGGTCGAACCGGTCGGCCGGGGCCCACGCCCAGCCGGGTTGCCCCGCGAGCACGGTCAGCCGCCGCAGATCCGGGACCAGCCGCAGGTCGCCGACGGGGCCACCGGCGTACCGGCCCATCACGTTCGAGTCGTCGACCAGGAACGTGTCGAAGACAGGCGACGCGCCGACACCCCAGTGCGCCGCGTGGGCGAGCCGCGCCACCGGGACACCCTTCATCCGGGTGATCCCGCTGTTGTCCACCCAGGTCAGCGCCACCACGGCGACGTCGCGCGCGGCCAGCTCGGCGGCGATCTCGTCCGGATTGGTCACAGAAGCGAACCTACCGGCAAAACGTCCGGCCTTCCGGCAAGCTGGTGAGGTGCGCGAATGCGTGGCGGCGCTGCCGCTGACCGATCATCACTGCCACGGCGTCGTACGGCGCGATCTCGACGCGACCGCGTTCGCCGGGCTGCTGACCGAGGGCCCGCGCGGCTCGTGGGACTCCCTGCTCGGCTTCGCCGTGCGCAAGCACTGCGCGCCGCTGCTCGACCTGCCCACCCACGCCCCGCCCGCCGACTACCTCGACCGCCGCGCGTCGCTCGGCCACGCCGAGGTCACCGATCGCTTCCTGACCGCGGCAGGCCTCGGCGCGCTCTGCGTCGACACCGGCTACCTGCCCGAACCCCTGCTCACTCCGCAAGAGCTCGGCTCCGCGGCGGGTGCCGCTCCTCATGAAGTGGTACGCCTAGAGCAGCTCGCAGAGCAGTTGCTCACCAGCGGCGTAGACGCGATGGGCTTCGCGACCGCGTTCCGGGAGAACCTCGCCGACCGAGCCGAGGCCGCGGTAGCGGCCAAGAGCGTAGCCGCGTACCGCATGGGCTTGGCCTTGGATCCTCGCCGCCCGACGGAACGCGACGTGACCGCGGCGGCCGGGCTCGTGCTGGCCATGATGGGCCGCGGCGGTCCGGCGCGGATCGCCGACGAGACCTTGCACCGGTTTCTGATCTGGACCGCCGTCGATCTCGGCCTGCCGGTGCAGTTCCACACCGGGTTCGGCGACCCCGACCTGAACCTCCACCAGGCCAACCCGACGCTGCTGACGCCGCTGCTGCGCGCGATCGAACCGACCGGCGTTCCGGTGTTGCTACTGCACACGTATCCGTACCACCGCGAGGCCGGCTACCTGACGCAGGTCTTCGACAACGTGTACTTCGACGTCGGCCTCGCCCTGCACAACGTCGGCGCCCGCGCCACCGCCGTGCTCGCCGAAGCGCTCGAACTCGCGCCGTTCACGAAGATGCTCTACTCGTCGGACGCGTTCGGCCTGCCCGAGTTCTACTACCTCGCGGCGACGCTGTTCCGGGAGGCGCTGTCGGCGTTCCTCGCCGACTTCACGGAGTCGGATGCGACGCGGATCGCGCAGCTCATCGGCGTCGCCAACGCCGCCCGCGTCTACCGAATCTGACGGTGACGTCAGATCCCGGTTATTCAGCCCACCAGCCGACTGGTTCGCCATCCTCGTCGTAGACGTTGCCGTACTCCCACTCGCACGCGTGCGATGCGGCCCAGCCGCCGATCGCCGCCTCCGCCGGGAGGAACCCGGACGTCACAGGCATGGTGATGACGACGAACCGACGGTCATCCGGTGTTTCCACCAGGCCGCCGAGTGGCTCGAACACCGCGATGAGCGCGTCTACATCGGCGCTGGACAAGGCCGTGGTCGGGTACACCCGAAGGCAGAGGTTCCCGCCCCGCCGCATGACTTCGAAGCTGCCGTCAACCGCCACGCGCAGGACATCACCAGCGGCGAAGCCATAGGCGAGAGCTGGACTGCCGAGCATCTCGTATTCGTCACCGTCGACATGCCGTGCCGGAAGAACCTCGTACACGGGCTTCCCCGATGACGCGGTGCCGGCGAGAACCTTCACATGTTTGTGGCCGGTGTCAGCCCCGCCGTCTCCCATGGGCGTCGATTCTGGCATGACGTTCCTGCAGGAGACTCGCCCCCAGGTCCTGCCAGAACGTCGAGACACCCCAGACCGCGGACTTCCCGGGGGATTCGGTATCCGTGTGGGCGCGCCCGGAAGGGCTGCGGCATGATCTCGGACCATGACGGGCTATGACAACCTTCTCGCAAGGATCAGGCTGCGAGTACGCGAGGACGACCCCATGATGCCGCTGTCAGCAGGGCTACCCGATCCGGCGCCGTCAGGCAAGATCGACAAGGCCGAAGCCATCCTGGGGTTTCGTCTTCACCCGCTGCTGGCCGCCATCTATCGGGACGTCGCCGACGGCGGCTTCGGTCCTGACTACCAACTCCTGAGTCTGATCGACGGGCCGACCAGCGAACGAGCCGTCTCGTGCTACCTCGAGAACCGCGCGGCCAAGGCCGGCACCGCGTGGGCGTGGCCTGAAGGCGTATTACCGATCTTGACTTGGGGCTGTGGCATGTACGCCTGCGTCGACTGTCGAAGCGACGAGGGAACGGTGCTGCTGTTCGAGCCGAACCCTGGCGATCCGCAGGCCGCGTGGTGGATCGACTCGCCTACCCTTTCGGGCTGGTTCGAGCATTACATCGGTGGCACCGGTTGGTGGGTCAAAGCCGAAGACGGCGAGGACTTCGACGAGATGAGCCCATGGCCGTACGCTCCCGGACGATCTGCGTGATCGCTCCAATGAGCCTGGAGTCAACTTCCAGCTAACGTTGCCTTCACGTAGTGCATGTCAGTTCGGCCGACTGTCGAGCGCTGCTCCCGGCCGATTCATGCGGAAGAGTCAGACCATGGCATCTCCTGTGCCCGGGTACGCGGTGCCTGGCATCGAACCTGCAAGCGGCACCGATGACCTGCGCCGGGTCTGGTACTGGGGCGCGCAACTCGCCACCAGCGCACCAGTCGCAGCGGCTCTCGCCCGTATTCCGGCGGAGCTAACCTCCGTAGAGGAACCGTGGCCGGGGCACAACCTCACCACAACCCGAACCCAACTCTGCGCTGTCCTGGGTGTCGGCACCGGCGACGGGCTGCTGTGGGGACTGAGCTTCGCCGATGAGGTGGGGCTCCTCGTGCAGCCCTACCAGTCCCGGCAGGAGTCCGACCCCGACCTGGTCGGTGCGGCGCTCGTCGCACAACCCGGTGTCGACTCCGCCGAACAAGTCGACACCGGGCAGTTCGAGGTACGCACATCCGAGGTGCATCGAGCCGACGAGATGCTGGCCCGCTGGCTGAACGCGATCATGATCGCCCATCACGAGTTCGCCCGGCGTCGAGGCGTCGACCTGCCCTACTGAGCCGGACCGTTAGCGTGTCGGCATGCGTGAACCGACCATGACCGTCACCTTCAGCCACGACCAGGCGCTCGTCCTGTCCGACTGGCTGTACCGGGTTGTGGGCAGCCCGGCGTTCGACGCGTTCGTGGCCGAGGACCCAACGGTTTGGCCCGCGTTGCACCAGCTCTCCGGGACGCTGGAAACGACGTTGCCCGACGTCTTCGCGGCCGGCTACGGCGAAGGCCTTGCGGCGGCGCGTCAGCGGCTCCTCATCGATCAACCGGAGGCACCGCGCCGGCTGCGTCCAACTCCGCCGCCCTCGCCTGGAGCCGTCGAGCGTACGGTCGGGGGCTGGGTCGCCGAGGACAACGTGGTGACGGCATTGCAGCAGCTCAGCTTCTACATCGGCTACCGATACGACGCCGCCGATGAGGATGCCCTGGTCGGCGCACTCGAGGACACCGACGACGACACCGACGACCTCTGGTTCGAGTACCCGCTCTCCGGCTCGCCGGCGCTGACCGTACGCCTAGCGCAGGCAATTGGCGGCAGCGTCGTGTCCGCCGGGGTCACCGGAGTGATGGACGACGTTCTCGCCGCCCGCGTCGAAACGGTCCTCGACCTGCTGTGACAGTACGGCGCTGTTCGGCGTCGGTAGCGCGCTCCGCGTCGCCGATCGCGGAGCGCGCGTCTTCAGGTCGGAACCGTGGCTCAGGAGCGCCGTCTACTGCTCGGCAACCTCGCGCAGACGGGCCGAGGCGCTGCTGAGCGACGGTTCGCCGTGGCCGTAGCAGGCGACCTCGACCTCCAGGTCGGCCAGGCGCGCTGCCGAGTTCGCGAGTTGGGCCGGGTCGAGGTTGAAGACACCAGGTATGACCTGTCCCATGTGCTCGGCGATCGTGTCCCCGGTGAAGAGGACCCCGTGCGAGGGCAGGTGCAGCGCGATGCTGCCGTCCGTGTGGCCGGGGATCGACAGGACTCGTGCACCGTCGCCGAATTCGAGCAGGTCGCCGTCGCTGACCTCATGATCGACTCGTGACGGCGGAGCGGCCGGAAGCCCTGCGGCGACTTGGGCGTGCAGCTCGCGCTCGAAGTCGGTGAAGTTCGGTGGCGGGCCGGGACGCTCGCCGCGAACGAAGGGCGCGTCTGCCTCGTGCGCGATGATCTTCACCTCTCCCCAGGCGGCCAGCTCGGCGGCGGCGCCTGCGTGATCGTCATGGAAATGGGTGAGCACCACCTGGACGAGGCTGGATGGATCGAGTCCGATGTGTCGCATCGCGTCGGCGATGAGCGGGCCTGACCCGGCCGGTCCGGCGTCGATGAGCGTGGCGGTGTCGTTGTCGCGCCACAGATATGCCTGGTATCGGCCGAGCATGATTCGGTACAGGTGTGGACGCAGCTCGGTGATGATCTCGCTCATGTCGTGACGGTATAGATTCGCCGTCCGTATGAAGAAGACATGTCTGCTGGGAGCGGACAGCTTTCGCCGGCAGCGAAAGCCCTGTCTGTTCTACGATAGTCACCCGGTGCTTGCCAGGACATGGTCGATCTGATCGCTGGTCAGATGCCGGGCATTCCACGCCAGGGCTGCGATCTGGGCAGCGGACCGATGCCTGGGCTGGTCTTCGAGCGCGGGCCCGACGCCGGTGATCGCCGCCAGATCGCCGGGTCGGTAGCCGAGGAGGTGCGCGAAGGCCGTGACGTACCGCGGTGTCAACGTCACTTTCCCGGTGCCGAGCTGCCCCACGGTGGAATAGGAGACGAGCGGGCCACCGCCGACGAAATACAGGACCTTTGCCTGATACGGGGGGATGTTGCGGTTCATCATCAGCCGCGAAACCACAGCACCGGAGCCGTCGGGATAGACGTCCGGGGGCGATGGCGTCGTGCGGGCCTGTACGGGCAGGGATCGGACCAGCTCGTCCAGCCGAGCGATCTGGGCGGGCGCCATCCCGGCTGCCTTCTCGACTATGGTGCCCACGTTCCACGGCTTCGTCGGCCAAGCCGAGGCGAGATCCGCAGGTACGGGCAGCGACGCGAGGACGAACATGTCAGCCGCCGGTATGCCGAGTGCCACGGCCAGCGTCCGCAGGATCTCGGCGCTGGGCTGAGTACCGGCCAGGAGCCCGCTCAGCCCGGATTCGGGCAGTCCGGAATCGCGAGCGAACGCGGCGACCACCTCGTCTGCCTTCATGGGCGCCGCAGATAGGCGGTGTGCCAGCAATCGCAACAGCCGCGTACCGAACGGGGACCGGTCCGTCACAGCGCCGACTCTAACGCCTGCGTATTGCCACCGCGCATGATCACGAAGCTTCCGTTCCGGGTGACGGACTGGCCCTGCGGACTGGTGTCGGCAACACGGCTTGCGGGTATCGCCGCAGATGGCCGCCCAGTACATTGACCGCCGTGTCTAGCGGCGAGACCACGGTCGGGGTCAGGATCAGCAGTGTCACGGCCACGTCCTGGCGGGCCACGCCGGCTACCCGCCCAAACCTCGAATTCGACCTGACTGAGACCTTCGCGAGCTTCTACGCCTTGTTCGCACAGTTGCCCTCGGTGCTTGCCCAGCGCAGGTTCACTGGCGACTCGGTCGCCGTCGGCAGACACTCGGACGCTGTGTCGCTCGGCTCCTTCGAGCGCGCCGAGGCGATCCTCTTCGCGCTCCCCGTGCCCGCCCGCCACGTCGTCGCCATGGTGAACCTCGATTTCCGTGCGGGCGAGTTCGTCTACAGTGCCGACTCGCAACTGTGCCGGGCCCTCGCCGCCTGCGTCGACGGCCAGCTGCTTCTGAACGGCAGGCCGATCTTCGCGATCGTCGACGACCTCGCTCACGAGGTCGCAGCCGACAACGTCCGGGCAAGACCGCTGAGCGAGGCCCACACCGTGATCAGCGTGCACGGCGACGAGCGGACCATGCCCGACGAGGCCATGATCGCCAACGTTCTCTACGGAACGCAGGCGCCGTATCGGCCGGAGTTCGTGCAGCTGTACCGGCCGGCCGCGCTGAACCGGACCGTCGAGTCCTACGCGGCGACGACCCGGCACGCCAGCTTCCTGTTCGGCCAGTCCCACGTCGTGGAGAACAGCATTCTGCTGACCACGGTGCAAGCCGTTGCGACGGCGGCACGGTTCGACGAGATCTGGGATGAGGCGAAGCAGCAGGTGCGGCACTTCCAGGCCAGGACTCAAACCGACGGCGGGCAGATGCGAGTCGATGTCGAACAGCTTGCCGACACCATCGGCAACCTCGAGCTCGAGCTGGCCCTCGACGTGGAAGCCACCCCCGACGTGGGGCTGGGCAGTTCGACGCCGCTCGTCGAAGACTTCCACCACGATCTCTACGCCGCGATGAAGATCCGAGATCGGTCTCGCAGCGTCGGCCAGCTGCTGGCCCGGGTCAAGAGCAGCCTGGAGTCCGAACTGATCGCGATCGACAGCCGCGAGCGCGCCGACGCGACGTTGTCCATCGAGGCCATCGCGAGCCTGTTGTCGGTCGTCGGCCTGCCGATCTTCTTCCTGCTCGCGTACTTCGGAGTGAACGCGCGTGAGGTCGACCAGGACGCGTCGATGTTCAGCGGACGATACTGGCCCGCGTACGCCGGGGCGGCGCTGCTCGGCCTGCTCGCCCTCGCGCTGATGTGGCCTCGGCTGCGCCGAGCTGCCGGTCGAACCGTCGGCGGCGGACGCCGGTGGTGGCCCGCTCGGGGGATGCCGCGATCGCGGCGATAGGGCACAGTGAATCCATGGTCATCCCGATCTATGACGTGAACCCCGTCCGGCGTACGCCGTGGGTCACCTACGGGTTGATCGCCGCGAACGTGTTGGCGCTGCTGTTCACGCCGGTCTTCGCGAACATGGGGATCGGCAGCGAGGCGGTGTCGGACCTGTGCCATCAGACGGCGTTCTTCCAGCACTATGCGGCCATCCCGAAGGAGCTGATCACCAACACCCAGTTGCCGCTGGTGGCGACGGGCGCGGTCGGGCGGATGGCGAACGGGCTCGGCTGCGTCGTCGACGCCCCGAGCTATACGAAGCAGCCCGCGCTGTCGGTGCTGACCTCGATGTTCCTGCACGGTGGCTGGCTGCACCTGCTGGGCAACATGCTGTTCCTGTGGGTGTTCGGCAACAACATCGAGGACCGGTTCGGGAAGATCGGCTACCTGCTGGTCTACGTCGCCTCCGGGTACGCCGCCGCGTACGGGTTCGCGCTGGCCAACCCGGACACGACCGAGCCGCTCATCGGCGCTTCCGGGGCGGTGTCCGGCATCCTCGGGGCGTACCTGGTGCTGTTCCCGCGTGCCCGCGTGTGGAGTCTGGTGCCGATCCTGTTCTTCATCCCACTGCGGCTGCCCGCTTGGATCGTCCTCGGCACCTGGTTCGTGCTGCAATGGCTCTACTCAGCCGGGCTGGCCGTCACCGGCGGGGGTGAGGTGGCGTACCTGGCGCATGTGCTGGGCTTCCTGGTCGGGGTGCTGGCCGCGCTGCCGTTCCGGGGCCGGCGGCGGGGGCCACCGGTGCCACGCCAGTTGGCCGGGTACGCCGAACCGCAGGTCATGTGGCGCAAGACCGACCGGGGCGGCTGGCGCTGACGAAACCCTACCGGCAGGGCCCCGGCCGCCGACAGCAACCGGTGACCGGATCACCGAATGATCGCTTCGATGAAGTCCAGGTCGGGAAATCGAGCGGTACACGGTGCCGGACTTGGTCCGGCACCGCGCGGGTCGCATCAGCTACAAGTGGTGGCCCACTTGTGTGAGGCGGCGTCGTTGGTCAGGTACTCGCCCCAACCAGGGGCCCCGGTGCCGCCGAAGTTGAACGACGCCTCGTCGGCCGAGAGCCAGTACGTGCCGCGGTGCAGGCAGGCCCACGCGCCGGTGTGGTTGCTGCCCCAGTAGATGCGTACGTTGTTGTAGCCGTTCGGGTCGTTGATGCCGTTGTTGTACAGCGTGCGGTCGCGATTGGCACAGTTGGCGCCCCAGTAGCTGCTGCTTTTCGGGGTGGCGAGGCAGCGGGTGCCGCCGCCGTTCGGCAGCGTCCAGACGCAGAAGTCGCCAGATGGGCAGCCTGCGGGGGCGGAGAGCGGGGTGACGATCGCGCTGGACACCGAGTTCGGCGCGGCGGACGGTGCGGCCTGGGCTGTGGTCGAGAACGCCATGGCGGTGACGGCGCCCACCAGGGCGATCGCGCACGCTTTGAGCAGTCGGGACATGGACTCTCCTTGGGCGGATGGTGTGGCATCGCCGGATTCGCGCGGCGATGAGGGCGGGGTCAGGCCCGCGCCCCGTATTTCAGGACGGCCTGCGCGCGCGGGATCGCGTCCTGCGCAAGCCTCCGGTATTCGTCGAGCTGTCGGAGGTCCGGTGTGGACATCCGCGCTCGGTACGCCGCGTCGAGCTGCCGGGCCAGGGCCGCGAGACCGGTCTGCTGTGCGCAGGTCGCCTCGGCGACGGCCGCGCGTACCTGGTCGGGGGTGGGGTCGGTGCCGCTCGCGTACTGGCGGGCGGTTTCAGCCGGGCTGGCCACCTGCAGCCCGGCCGCGCTCATGCAGTCCACCCAGGTATGCACCCCGGCCGTATACGCGGGGTCGGCCACAACCTGTCGCTGCCGGCGGGAGATCAGGAACTGGGCCGCGTTGGTGGCGGTGAACCACGCCGGGAAGTCGCCGTACAGCTGCCCTTCGGCTGTCGCTTCGCAACCGTTCGTGCTGTGCCCGAGTACGTCGCCGCCGGGCAGCGTCACCTGCACGTCGGTTCCGCCAGGACCGCCGTTGAGCGCCTGTGCGTACGCCGCCCGGCGGCTGTCGGGCATCGCGGCGAGCACGGGATTGGCAGGCTCCGCGCTCGTGCCGCCGGCGAAGTAGGCGTGTGCCCGGGCCCAGGCCACGTCGTCGAGGACGTAGGGGAACAGCTGGCTCGTTGTGGCCGGTGGTGCCGCCGCCACCTGATATGGATAGCCCTGCGCCGCCATGCACCGGCGGATCAGCTCCTCGTTCGCGGCGTAGAGCAAGGCGGCGGTCTGCGGCGGCAGCGTGTCGCTCTGCGCCTCGGCCGGGCGGGCGGCGTCGTGGGCGTGGCGTCCCTCGCCGACCGCGACCGCGATCAGCGCGACGACAGCGGCGATGCCGGCCAGCCCCGCGGCAATCCGCCGGCGCACGATCGCATCCGGCTTGACCAACGTCGACAAGCTGCGCATCACTGCCCCCGGTGGACTCGTCTGATGAGAACGCCGCGGCTCCCGCCCGGCAGTACGAGAATTTCGACGGCCGCCAAAGATCTGCTAATCGGGCACCAATCGCGTACCTTCGATCTGATGGATTTTCGAATCTTGGGCCGGATGGACGTGCGTAGCTCCGGTGCGGCGATCGACGTGCGTCAGCCGCAGACGAAGTTGGTCTTGGGTTTACTGTTGCTCGAGGCGAACCGCATGGTCCCGACCAGCAGCATCGTCGACGCCCTGTGGGCGCAGGCGCCCCCGGCCACCGCCAAGGCGATCATCCAGAACCGGATCGCGGAGCTTCGCCGCCTGCTCGCGGAGTCCAGCGCCACGATCATCACCCACCATGGCGGGTACGCGCTGAGCGCCGACGTGCGCTCCATCGACGTGTGGGTGTTCAAAGACCAGATGGAGCAGGCGCGCCGGGAAAGCGATGCCCGCGTGCGCGTGAAGCTGCTCGACGGCGCGCTCGGCCTGTGGCGAGGGCCACTCTTGGCTGACGTGGCGGCAGGCGCCGACGGATACGCGCCGGCGCTGGAGGAGGCGCGGCTGGCGGCCGAGGAGTGCCGGGCGGAAGCGCTGCTGAGCTTGGGCGAACACGAGCCTGTCGTCCACCGGCTGCTCGGCTTGGTGGCCGATCATCCGGCACGTGAGCGGCTGGTGGCCAGTCTGATGACGGCCTTGGCGCGGGCCGGGCGGCTGGGCGAGGCGCTGGAGGTCTACCGGCGTACGTGGCGATGGCTCGACGCGGAACTGGGCATCCGGCCAGGCCGTGATCTCGCCGAGCTGCACGACCGCCTGCTCACCACAAACGCCGACGCGCCAGCCGTCCCGACAGTGTCGGTGCCCGCGCAACTGCCCCGTGACCTCAAAGCGTTCGCGGGCCGCGCCGACGCGCTCGCGTGCCTCGACGAGGCCCTGGCGACCGCGCAGATCGTCGTCGTCTCGGGCACGGCCGGAGTGGGCAAGACCGCGCTGACCGTCCACTGGGCACATCGCGTCAAGGACCATTTCCCCGACGGGCAGCTATACGTGAACCTGCAGGGCTTCGATCACACGCAGGTGCCGATGCGCCCGGAACAGGCGTTGCGCCAGCTGCTGAGCGCGCTCGCCGCCCACCTTCCGCTGCCCGGCGACTACGAGGCGCAACGCCGGCGATACCACGACATCCTGCACGGGCGGCGTGTGCTGATCGTGCTCGACAACGCCGCCGGCGCCGACCAGGTCCGCCCGCTGTTGCCGCCGGCCTCTGGCTGCCTGGTCATCGTCACCAGCCGCTACCAATTGCCGAGCCTGGTCGTCACCGAGTCCGCCCATCCGGTCGAACTCGACGTCCTGCCCGCGCCGGAGGCACGACTGCTGCTGACGTACCGGCTGGGGCGCAAGCGAGTCGACGCGGAACTCGACGCCGTCGACGACATCGTCGCCCGGTGCGCACGGCTGCCGCTGGCCCTGGCGGTGGCGGCGGCGCGGGCGGCCACCTATCCGGCGTTCAGCCTGCGCACGCTCGCCGAGGACCTGTCCGACAACCTTTCCGCGCTCAGCGGAGGTGAGCACGACACCGACATCCGCGCCGTTCTGGCCACCTCCTACCGGGTGCTGAGCGCCGACGCCGCGCGGCTGTTCCGGCTCGTCGGGACGCATTGCGGCGCCGATTTCACGCTGTGGGCCGCGGCCAGCGCCGGAGGCCTGCCGGTCCGCGCGGCGCGTCCACTGCTGGCGGAGCTGACGCGGACACACATGATCATCGAGACACGGCTCGGCCGGTACACCATGCACGACCTGCTGCGCTCCTACGCGCGGGAACTGTGCGACGGCCCGCAGCCCGACGTGATGCGCCGCCTGCTCGACTATCGGCTGCGCTCGGCCCTCGCCGCCGATCGGAGCCTCCTGGCCGACCGTTACCAGGTGGAACTCACCCCGCAGCTCGACTCCGTGACATCGGAGTCGTTCGCCGGGCTGACCCAGGCCGTCGAGTGGCTCAACGCCGAGCGCACGTCGCTGGTGTCCGCGGTGACCTGGGCTGCGGACAACGGCTTCGACGCGTACGCCTGGCAGCTGGCCTGGGCGCTGCGTACGTTCCTGGAATGGCGGGGGCACACCCCGGACTCGCTGGAGGCCATGAACGCGGCGTTCAGCAGCGCGGATCGACTCGGTGACGCCACCGCGAAGCTGCACCTCCACCGCGCCCTGGCAATCGCGGCGCAGCGGCTCGGCGATGGGACCACAGCGTCGGCGCACGCCGAGCACGCCCTCCGGCTCGCGCCCACGGTGGACGATCTTGGGATGCTCGTGCGTACGCACCGCGACGTCGCCCGCTTCTTTGAAGACGCCGATCGCCTGGAGGAGGCGTTCCGGCACGCACAGCAGGCGCTTGACGCGGCGCGGGCAGGCGCCGATGACTACATCGCAGGCCGGATGCTCAACATGGTCGGCTGGTTCCACTCGGCGCTGGGCCGCCACGACATCGCGCTCATCTACTGTCGACAGTCATTGGACATGCTCGGCGAGACCGGCCGGGAAACGCAACGAGCCTGCACTCTCGACAGCATCGGCTTCGCCCTCCATGGCTTGGGCGACTACGCCGAGGCGGCCGCGTACTACGAGCGCGCAGCCGACCTGAACCATACGATCGGCGACTTGCACACTGCGGCGTCGGTACTGGTCAACCTGGGCAACACGTACGAGGCGTCGGGCGACCTCGCCTCCGCGCACAACGCGTGGCACCGGGCCGCGGCTATCTTCGACGAGCTCCGCGACACCCGGTCCACGGAGGTACGCGACCAGATCGCCCGCTTCCGCTGAGCCGTCCAGCGGTCCCGGGCGGCCGGCCCGTCGTCGGCCTTGATCGATCAGCAGAAAGTCGCCTGGCGGAGTCCACGAGGAGCCCTCCGATCACGGCCTGGGCCAGTCCCGCGGTGGCCTGACGACCAAAACGCGCCTGGCCTGAGTGGCGCAGCCCGCAGTTCTACCCGTGCTGAACGCTCCGGCGAGCCGGCTGGTCGTTGGCCGGCCCACCTGCGCTCACTGGCCGACACCGGCAGATAGCGATCGCCGCAAAGCCACTCGCGGTAGCGGGCCCAACAGACGCGTGAAAGCGCCTTGGCCAGTGTTCGGTTCTAGGAGCCGACCGCCGGTTGGAAGTGGGCCATGGCCGTGACTCCATCTGCGAGCGGCGCCTGCAGCCGCCGCGCGCGAACCGTCCAGGCCCTCCGGGCGGGATGAATTCCGACAGAACTCCCTGGAATGTGGACCAGATGCGATGAGTTTTGTCGGTGGGATCAGTCAGTCTTGGTATGCCAACGAACATGAGTACGACCGCTGACCGTGACCGTCTGTCCACCAACCTTGATCGAGGTACCGTGTCTGTCCAGCAAATAGAGTCACCTGCCGAGTCCGCGACCCAAGCGATCTCGGGTCGAACACCGCCCGTCATCCGGCTGCTCGTGCTGGCCACGTTCGTCGTCATTCTCAATGAGACGATCATGATCAACGCGATTCCGAAGTTGATGAGCGCGTTGAGCATCACCGAGCAGACCGCGCAATGGCTGTCGACCGCGTTCATGCTGACCATGGCCGCGGTCATCCCGATCACCGGCTGGTTCCTGCAGCGCGTGTCCACCCGCACCGCGTACGCGACGGCGATGGGGTTGTTCCTGCTCGGCACGGCGGTGGCCATCGTCGCGCCGACCTTCGAAGTGCTGCTGGGTGCTCGCATCGTGCAGGCGTCGGGCACGGCCGTGATGATGCCGCTGCTGATGACCACACTGATGCACGTGGTGCCTGACCAGCATCGGGGCAAGGTCATGGGCAACGTCAGCCTCGCCATCTCCGTCGCGCCCGCCATGGGCCCGGCGATCGCCGGCGTGATCCTCAACTTCGGGTCCTGGCGCCTGCTGTTCGCGGTCGTGCTGCCGATCGCCGCGCTGATCACCTGGGGCGGCTTGAAGCAGCTCAAGAACGTGGGGGAGCCGCAGGTCAGCGCCATCGACTGGGTCAGCGTCGGGCTGGCCGCGTTCGGCTTCGGCGGCCTGGTCTACGGGCTCAGCCGGTTCGAGGGCGGCCACGCCGGAGTGGCCACCGCGATCGTCGGCATCGGGCTGGTCGCCATCGGCGTCTTCGTCGTACGCCAGCTGATGCTGCAGAAGCGCGGTACGCCGCTGATGGACCTGCGTACGCTCAAGCACCGCACCTACACGGTCGCGCTGACCCTGATGTCGGTCGCCTTCATGGCGATGCTCGGCTCGATGATCTTGCTGCCGCTCTACCTGCAGAACGTCCGCGAGCTGAGCGCCCTGCAGACCGGACTGCTCGTGATGCCCGGCGGCCTCGCGATGGGCCTGCTCGGCCCGACCGTGGGCCGGCTGTTCGACCGGTTCGGCGGCCGGGTACTGGTCATCCCCGGCGCGATCGCGATCTCCGTCTCGCTCGCTGGATTCACCCAGGTCTCCATGACGACGCCGTTCTGGCAGCTCCTGGGCCTGCACTCGCTGATGATGGTGGGCCTGGCCGCCACTTTCACCCCGGTCTTCACCCTGGGGCTCGGCGCGGTCCCGCCGCACCTGTACTCCCACGGCAGCTCGATCCTGGGCACATTGCAGCAGGTCGCGGCGGCCTTCGGCACCGCGCTCGTGATCACCGTGATGGGTGCGCGAGCCGACGCGCTGAAGTCGCAGGGCGTCGCCACCGTGGCCGCCAATCTCGACGGCATGCGGCTGGCGTTCGTCGTCGGCGCGGTCCTGTCCATCGCCGTGATCGTCACCGCGTTCCTCCTGCCGGCCCGCGCGGAGAACGCCGCAGGCCATGGCGACCACGCCCCGGCGGGTGCGGAGAACGCCGCGGGCCAGGGCGACAGCCTCCCGGCCAGGGCAGACAGCGCTGTGGCTCACCGCGACAACCGACCGGCCAGAGCAGGCAGCCGCACGGCCGGCACGGACAACGCCGCAGGCCACGGCCACTGAATAACGGAGACAGACCCGGCGTCGTCCAGGCGGCGCCGGGTCACCCTCAGCGCGGCTGTCGGACCATCCACACGTCGACCGCGTCCTCGGCGTACGCGGTGAACCCGTGCCGCTCGTAGAGGCGGCGGGCCGGACTGCCCTGAAGGACCTGCAACCGGACAGGTGAGTCGCACTCGGACAGCACCTGTTCCAGCACGGCCGACCCGACGCCGCGGCCCTGCACGGACGGGTCGAGGTAGAAGTTCTCCAGCCAGTGGCCGTCCTCGTCAACGCGAAGCGCCACGTTGCCGGCGAAGACCCCGCCGACCTCGATCACCTGGTTGTCCTCGGGATTCCAGCGCTCCCGCAGGCGTTCGCGGACGCGGTGCTCGTCGTAGCGGCCGACCCGTTCCAGGTCCGGTCGCAGCACCACCGCGCGCAATTCGGCGACGGCATCCACGTCGCCTGCCGTCGCCGGGCGCAGCGTCCAGTCTCCCATGATCACGATCCTACGGCGTATCATCGTCTTCAATGACCGCGGACCTGCACGCACTCTCCGGGGCGTACGCGCTAGACGCCCTGGACGATGCCGAGCGCACGGCGTTCTCGCGTCATCTGGACGAGTGCGAGCCGTGCCGGACCGAGGTGGCCGGGTTCCACGAGGTCGCGGCGAATCTGGGTGAGCCCTACGAGGCGCCGCCGGCGAGCATGCGAGCCACTGTCCTGACCGCGATCAAGCACACGCCGCAGCTGCCCCGCCAGCGTCAAGCCCCGATCGTCGTCCGCATCCCGCCGGTGAAGAGCGCCGAACGGTGGCGGCGTGCTGCCCTGGCCATCGCCGCCGTGGCCGTGCTGGCCGTCGGCGGCCTGTACGCGGTGCTGAACCACCAGCTGTCGCAGCAGCAGACGCAGGTCGAGACGTTGAAGTCCGAACGCGACCGGATCTACGCCGTGATGAACGCGCGCGACGTCGTCATGAAGGGCGCGGACATGCCCGACGGCGGCCGGATCGCGGCCGCGGTCTCGGCCTCCGAACACGGCGGGGTCGCCATGCTCGCCGGGCTGACCCGGCCGCCCGCCGGCCAGACGTACCAGATGTGGGTCTTCACCAACGGCACGCCGACCTCGGCCGCCATCCTGCCGGTGGGCATCGAGGGCGGGACGCTGGCCTTCGACTGGCAGCCGGGATCCACCGCGTTCGGCATCACCCGCGAACCCGCCGGCGGCTCGCCCGCCCCCACGATGGCCCCGCTGGCGACCGTCAACTTGTCGTGATCGGCGCCTCGTACTGGTCGTGCCGGGCCCACAACTCCACCCACTCGTCGTGGGTCAGCTCGCGGCCTTTCGCCGCAATGTCGGCCAGCTCCTCGAAGTAGGCCTCGCGCGGCCCGCCGGGCGCGAACAGGATCAGCATCGACGCCGGCTCGCCGGACGTGTTGGCGAACGAGTGGATGCCGCCCGGCGGCACATACAGGTAGTCACCCGGCGACGCATCGACCCACTTCTCCCCGTTGCCGAGCGCCACCGTGCCGCTCAGGATGTAGAACGACTCCGCCATCGTCCGGTGGAAATGCCCGCCCGGCAGACTGTCCGGCGCCGGCACCGCCTCCAGATCCCAACGATAAAGCCCGAACATCCCGTTCGTCGTCTCGCCGGTCGCGAGGAAACTGACCTTCGACCGCACCCCGATCGTCAGGTCCACGGGCGCGTCGCCGCTGCGCAAGGTGGCACTGACGGTGGGGGATTCGGCGGTGTACTGCTGCGGTGGATAAGACATGCCCCGACCGTAACGGGCCAAGTGGCCCAACCGGGAGATCCAATCGCGCGCCGCCCAGCTGGACCATTTCCCGGTATGAGGGACCGCGTGCGTTACGCGTTCGGGTCCCAGTCGGCGAGCTGCTCCATCGGTTCGATGTCGCCGGTGGTCTCCAAGCCGTCGAGCGGGACACGCGCGTAGAAGTAGAGGACCAGTTCGCTCGCAGTGCCTCGCACCGCCATGTCGCCCGGCTCCGCATCAGCGGCGAGGCCGTCGCAGCGGACGCCGTCGGCGTTGAGCGTCAGGCGCCAGGAGCGGCCCTCGGTCGTGTGCAGGTCGATGGTGGCCGGCTTGAACGGCCAGGGGACGGTCGTCGCCGAGACGGTCGTCAGGAACTCGTCGACGCCCTCGACCGCGACGTCCGTCGGCAGCGGCTGTGCGGCCCCCTGGGTGAGCTGGGCGTCGTAGGTGTGGACGGCGAACTCCTGGATCTGATGCCGGGCCACAGCTCCGCTGGTCTGCGGGGCCTGCGAGCGGCCCCACCAGGTCCAGCAGCCGCGGTCCGGGCCGGCCTCACGCATCGCGTCGAGCATCAGCTCGGTCGACTCGGCGAGCCAGGCGTCCAGGGCTGCGCGGTCGCGGGGCGCGGTCGGGGCGCCCTTCGGGTCCGTCCTCGCCGGGGGCTCAGCGCCCGGGCCTGCCGCGACGATGGCGGCCTGGCGGCGACGGCCGTCGCCGAGGTGCTGCGCCAGTTCGCGCAGCGTCCAGTCCGGGCAAGTCGGCACCTGGACATCAAGATCGGGGGCGGACGCGATCGCGGCGCGGAACGCAGCCGAGCGGTCTTCGATCAGCCGCAGGACCTCGGGGAACTCCAAGTTGTTTTGCACGTCGGCTGTGTATCACGGCGCCCCGGCCGCCGGGTAGCGAATTAGCCGGGCGGGACCTGCGGGTTAGCTTGTGCACGTGAAGGTCTATCCCCTCTGGCACATCAGCCACCAGAACGAGGCCGGCCCCAACGGCGAGACGATTCACCTCGACGACGAGGGCGTGTTCATCGACGAGCAGGACGGCGACGACGTCAAGCTGCTCGGCGTCTACTCCACCGAGGCCGCGGCCCAAGAGCGGATCGGCCGCGCACGCCTTCTACCAGGCTTCGCCGACGAGCCGGACTGCTTCCAGATCGGCGAGTACGACCTCGATGAGGACCACTGGACCGAAGGCTTCGTCCGCGAACCGGTCTAGCCCTTCGGGTGAGCGACGGCGCTTTTCGACCTCGTCGTCGACACCACGGCCGACCAGCAGATCGCCTAGCTCTTCGGCTTCCCGGTCTGACGGCGACTTACGGCGCGATCGTCGCCAGGTCCGCGAGCAACAGCTCACGGTCGTCATCGGCCGCGATGTCGTCGGCGGCCAGCCGCGCGCGCTCCAGCCAGCTCCGCGCCTGCTCCTTCTCACCAGCCAACGTGTACGCACGACTCAGCGCCTCGTAAGCGAAGGCCAAGTCCCAGTCGCCGATGCCGTTGTCGCGACAGATGTCCAGTACGAGGTGGGCGTGATACAGCGCCGGCTCGGCTCGCCCGACGACGGTGTAGACGCGGGAACACTGCCAGTGGCTGCGCGCGAAGTTCTCCGGCGTACCCACTTCCAGCCAGTGGTAGGCCGACGCGTGCGCCATGTGGATCATCCGGGCATCGTCGGCGGGGGAGCGGTCCTCCTGCTCCATCAGCCGCCACACCTCGTTGAACAGCGTCTTCGCGAAGTGACGGTGCTGGTCGGCCACGTCGGCGTACTCGGGGGTCGTCATCGATGGTTCTCCGTCATCGGTCAGAGCATGATCGATCGCGTGCAGTACGCCGCGCAGCCGGGTGATCCGCGCATCCACCCGCTTGCGGTGGTCCCGGAGTGCTTCCCGGACGGCATCGGGGTCGGAGGCGAGCAGTCGGCGTACGACATCTAGGGGAAGGTCGAGCGCGCGAAGCTGGCGGATCCGGCGGGCCTGGTCCACCTGATCCTGCTCGTACCGGCGATAGCCGGTCGCGGGATCGACTACCGCGGGCCGCAACAGCCCGATGGCGTCGTAGTGCCGCAGAGCCTTGGCGGTCACGCCGGCCAGGCGCGCCGCCTGCCCGATGGTCAGCAACCGCATGACGGCGACGGTAGACCTTCCTGCTGCGGGAAGGTCAATCACCTGACGTGCGACAACCCTCGACGCTGCGTCGGGATCGTTCCGGCGAAGGTGTCCTGCAGCCTCGCGTGCCGGAACTCGTAGGCCAACCCCTCATGCCGTAGGACGCCGCGCCGATGGGCGTCACGCAGGAAGGCGTTGATCGACCACGGCAGCCGGCCGGTGACGGCCAACCACGATCGAGCGACCAGCCATTCGCCCCACGTGGTGAAGAAGACGAACCACACCGCGGCGCCCGCCAGCATCCACATCCCGATCGGGGCGTCGTTGACCTGCGCCGCGTACGCGACCGGCACGGTGGCGACGAGGGTCTGCACGATGGACCTCGTACGCGCAGCGGCGAGAGTTCGCCACCGCCGCTGCCGGAAACTGCGGGTGACCCCGGCGATCAGCCAGCCCGCCAGCACGACGGTTCCCGAACCCGCCGCGAGCTGCCCTGACCCGGCCTGCGCCGCACCGGCGAACGCGACGACCAACGCCCCCGCGATCGCGACCGTCTTCGAGGCGAACCGCCAGCTGCCGCCGACGCCGACCAGCGCCCCGGCAGCAGCCCCGATCAGTAGACCGCGCAGCTGGCCGAGCGCGTACCCGGCTACCCCGCCCGCGACCGTGCCGAACAGCGTCGCCGTGACCAGCGACAACGAACCGGGCAGCAGCGACCACGCGAGCGCACCGCCGCCCTCTGTCATCCGGTCCGCGACCGCACCCAGCCATCGGCGAGCCTTCGCCGGGGTCCACCGGGGCCGTACCGGCGCCCGCGCCCGGTCGTAGACCGCCGGCACCAACCCTTGAAGCAGATGCAGCTCGATGGCTTCCCGGCTGCCGCGCAGCTCCGGACCCAGCAACTCCGACGGATCAGCATCGCGGCTGCGATAAACGGTGACCGCCAGCCACACCATCAGCGGGGTCGACAGCGCCTGCGCCAGCGGACCGTCCGGATGCTCCCGCAACTCGTCGAGCACCGTACGCCACTTCGAGCTCTGCCCACCGGAGCTGGCCCGCAGATGCCGGTCGACATCGCCCGCCGCGAGGTCTGCCAGCTCCACGACGGCCGCACCCGGCAGCGGCCCCTCGACCGCCACGGCCGCCTCGAACTCATCCGGCCGCGACGTCACCACGACCTCGTCCCGCCGCCGGATCGACCGGGCGATACCGGATAGCGCGCCAGGGCGTACGTCCTCGGCGATCTCGTCGAACCCGTCCAGCACCGGCAACACCAGGCCGGCGTTCACCAGCGTCTGCGCCACGGTCGGACGGCCCCGCGCTGCCGGATCGAACCGCTCGGCCGGCGCGGCCAGCGACGGCGCGATCTCGGTGATCCGATCGGCCAGCCACGTCTGCAACCGCTGCTGCGGATCCCAGCTCGACAGCGCCAGCAACATCGGCACCGGCTCACCCGGCTGCCGTCGGTCGAGCAGGTCGGCGACCAGCCGACCGGCCAACGAGGTCTTGCCCGCCCCGCCGCGGCCGAGCACCACCAGCCGCCTCGGCTTCGGCAGCCGCGCGTACACCTCGGCGATGTCGCCGAACCGCCCGGCCAGATCCACCGGCGACTCGTCGTCTGGATCTCCGCGTACGCCGGCCCACCCGACCATCACCGACTCGGCATGCTCCGTCGTCGCCCACCGAACCGGCAACGTCAGCATGCGCGTACTGCCCTCGGCAGCCGCAAGCTGCGCCGCCACCCGCTTCGCCAGCTCATCGGCGGCCTGTTCCAGATCACCATCACGGTCGGCGGCATTCTTACCCACCCAAGCGCCGAGCGCGGCCAACACCGCCAGCACGCCCGGAACCACCGTCCACAACAGGCTCAACCCATCGGTGGCCGACCGCCGCCAAGCCCACACCGACACCCCGGCCAGCACAGCGGCCACTGCGACCGCGACGGCGGTACGAAGCCAGACGCGACGCATGGCGACCATCATCCCGCACGTCGTCTAGTCGGTGTGGACGGTTCGCCGTCGAGTGATCCGCGTTCACCATGGACGCTTCAGTCCGGCCGCGCGGTCGCGCGGCCCTGCGGCGCGGGCGGCCCGGCCACCGCGATGCGCGCCACTTGCGGGAGCAGCCACGGTGCGATCACCTGTTGTACGCCGGGCGGGGTGAAGTGCAGTCCGTCGCTTCGGATGCGCAGCCCGCCGACATCCCAGGCGAACCGGCCGCCGGGGCAGGTGACGGCGTTGAGGTCCAGCACGCTGACCTGGCCGGGAAATCGCAGTGCCGTGGCCTGCAAGAGGTGGTTCCACGCGTCCACCCGGATCGGCTCGTCCTCCGGATACAGGCCGCCGTCCGGGCGCTCGCTGCGCCGGGTGTACGCCGCGGTGAGCAGCACGATCTGGGCGCCCCGCGACTTGGCGATGCTGATGCCTTCGGTCAGCTGCCCGCTCAAGTACGTGTCGAACGCGGGCTGACCGACGTGCTGGTAGCCGCCCTGGATCCTTCGGTCCATCAGCTCCCAGCGGTTCAGCAGGATCACCGCGACGTCGGGATCGTCGAGCCGGATCGCCGACCGCCACCGATCCGGCCAGTGTTCACAGTTGGGATAGTTCGTATGCGGCGAGCCCTGCGTGAGGATGTCCGGAAGCAGCGCGATGCCACATCCTTGGATCGCCCGGGTGGTGACGGTCAGACCCGGATGCTCAGGCAGGTACGTGCCGACCGTCCAGGCGACCGAGTCACCCAGGATCGTGATGCGCGGCTGCCCGCCGGGTTTGCGACCGGCTCGGGTCATCGGCCCGTGTGCTGCCGACGCGCCTGCCGAGGTTGCGCCGCTCGGAAACACTACGACCGGCGCGGCCGCCGTCACCGTGGCTGGGCGCGTCCCCGACATCACCGCGGCGACCGTGCCGGCGACCAACACCGTGACGGCCAGCGCACTCGCCATCGCCGCTCGGCGACCCGCGAACCAGGCCGGCCGGCGTACGCCGCGCCGCACCGGCCGTTCGATCAGCCAGTAAGACGCGATAGCGACGGCCAATACGACGGCCAGCCGAAGCATGATCAGCCGGGTGCCGGTCACGCCGGTGCGGTCGGCGTCGAGCAGTTGGAACAGGGGCCAGTGCCACAGATACAGCCCGTAGGAGATCTGACCGATCATCACGAGCGGCGCGACCGAGAGAACCCGGCTCAGCGTTCCGGCCGGCACGACGCTGACGTGCCACAACACGGCGACGACCCCGAGCGCTCCGAGCGTCAGCCCGCCCCGATACAGCCAGGCTTGGGTTCCATCGGCGTACGCCCACAGGAACCCGGTGACCACGAGCCCGAGTGCGGCGGCGACGCCGGAGATCCGTTGACCCCTCCGCCGGAAGCCTGGTTCCCGGCCGCTCAGCACGAGCGCCAGCGCGCAGCCGATGAACAGGGCTTGCGCCCGTGTGTCCGTCCCGAAGTACGCCCGGCCGACGTCCCCTTCGCGATAGAGCAACGCTGCCGTGATCGCCGACGCGAGCGCTCCCGCCAGAACCAGGGCCAGCAGGATGCCTCTTCCGAACCGCTGGGTTCGGCTCGCTTGGCGCGGCCCTGCTTCTTCGTGGGCTGGGCCCGCCGGTGTTGTGCGCGCCCAGCGTGTGTGCGCTGGGCGCGTCGAGCGTGTGTGCGCTGGGCGCGTCCAGCTGGTCTGCGTTCGACGCGCTGCGTCTGGCCGTGTTGGGCGCTCCAGGCTTGTGGGTGTTGGGCTTGCCAGGCGTGTTTGCGTTGGGCGCCTCCAGCGAATCGGAGTTCGACTTGCCGTTCGCGGTTGTGTTCGGCGCGCTGCGCGTGGCTGCGTCGGGCGCTCCAGACGTGTGGGTGCTGGGTGCGCCCAGCGTGGCCGTGTTCGGCGCATCCAGCGTGTGTGTGGTGGACGTGCCAGGTATGTTCGCGCTCGGCGCGTCAGACGCGGCGCGAACACGATCACGGCGATCGCGATCACCGGCCAGCACAGGTAGAACTGCTCCTCGATGCCGAGCGACCAGGTGTGCTGAAGCGGAGACGGCGCTGCGTTCTGCGCGAAGTAATCCGTCCCGCGATAGATCATCCGCCAGTTCGCCACGTACGCCAACGTGGCGAGCGCGTCACCGCGTACCAGGGCCAACTCCTCGCCACCGGCGAGCGTCCGAGCGAGCAGCGCCACTACGACGAGCGTAGCGAGCAGTGCCGGCAGCAGCCGCCGAGCGCGCCGCATCCAGAACGCGCCCAGTGCGATCCCGCCCGTCCGCTGCAGCTCGCCCAGCAGCAGAGAGGTGATCAAGAAGCCGGACAGGACGAAGAACGCGTCGACGCCGAGGAACCCGCCGGGCAACTGCCGAACGCCGGCGTGAAACAGCAACACGGCGAGCACCGCCAGCGCGCGTACGCCGTCCAGCGGCGGCTGATAACGCACGTTCTCCCGCCCGGCGGCCCGTGACACCGCGTCAGTGTGCCCACCGCGCAGTCCTGAAAACTCGCCACGAGCCGGTGAGCTTTCGCCCGTTTTAGAATGATTTCAGGTGATCACTTGGCTGAGTGCGTCCGCCGCGAAACGGACACCAGGGGCCTGCGCGCAAACTGGTGGCCGGGTGCGCTACGCTGTGTGGGCTGCCGCGCGGAGAGATCCGGGCGGCAACGGGCTGTAGCGCAGTTTGGTAGCGCACTTGACTGGGGGTCAAGGGGTCGTCGGTTCGAATCCGGCCAGCCCGACTTCGAATACGCAGGTCAGAAGCGGTCTTCCTGAAGGTGGGGAGGCCGCGTTTTTGATCTCTGACCCTCATTTGACCCCGGACGGGACGTCACTCAGCGTCAAAAGATGGCACAGCCCCGGCCGCTACCTCCGCGTGATTGGAGTGCAGGGTGGTCCCGCCCGAACGGGGTTCTGAAGCGCTCGTGACCTGTCTCGAAGTTGCTCACATAGCTGAACTAAAGGTGACAAGTCGGTGCTGTTCGCTCAACACCGCTGCGGCTCCCGCAACGTTGGCCAGCCGCGCTGCCATCGTCGCCATCGCAAGACCCTTCGGCAGTGCGTCGCTGAACTTGAGCTCGACGAGTGCCTTCTCGTTGACCTCGGGCAGGCAGATGCGATCGGTGGCATCAGCGAGCTCGGCCCGCCACATCTCCGGTGTTAAGTCCGCGCGAAGGCGAACCTGCCGGTCGTCGAATCGCTGCAGGGGATCGACGACGCCGCCCAAGGTCGCCGCCAGAGTGGCGTTTGCGCGGTAGCCGGCCCACGTCCACCAGCGCGCGTCGTCGCTGTCGCGATCCCGGACGATCACGGTCCCCCCGGGGTGCACGAGCCGGACGTGTTCTTCCCGAGCAAAGGCGAGCCGGTCAAGCGCTCGCCTCGTCAGGCGTACCGGTGGGTCTGATCCGAGGAGAACGTCCCGCATGGCGCGGGTGACCTCGAAGGACAGCCCGGCGAGGCCCAAAGCCGTCCAGCGGGCGCGGCCGCCGCTGTCGGCGGGTTCGACGAAGCAGCGTCGTCGGCGCCAATCTACGTAGGTCACGGTCCAGCTGCGGCCGCCGAGCAGGAGGCGGCGCGGGCCTTGGACCCGGTCGGTGAGAAGGCTCGGGTCGATACGACCAAGCTCGGTACGCCCGGTGAGCACAGTGAACTCGGGTGGCCCGGTGAAGACGGCGGTCATGTCCATGAAGTGACGGCGGCCGAAGCGTAGTTCCGCGGCCGGGCCGATGAACAGCATGCCTTGGTCGTCGTCGAGGTATCCGTGTTCGGTGAGGTAGCGCAGGATCGGAGCGGCATTACTTCCGAACGGTTCCAGGCCGTTCCACCATTTGTGCCAGCTGTTGTCGCCGATCCGGGACTCCTGCAGGCACAGCGCAAGAATTTGCTGAGCGATGATGTGCCGCGGCTCGGGTGGCGGCGCGACAGGTTCGACCCAACCGCTTCCCCAAAGCCGCAGCAGCGCGGCGGCTTCAATGAGGGAGTCGGTGTCGACCGCGAGGAACAGGTAGTTTCGCGTGGTTCCGGGACGACGGCCGGTGCGCCCGAGGCGTTGCAGGAAGGATGCCACTGTGGACGGTGCGTTGATCTGGATGACGCGGTCGAGGTCGCCGACGTCGATGCCGAGTTCCAGGGTGCTGGTGGAGACGATGACACAGTCACGGGCTTCGGCGAACGCCTGCTCGGAGCGGTGTCGCTCGTCGGCGGACAAGGATGCGTGGGACAGGAAGGTCGTCACACCTCGTTCACGCAGGAGCTGTCCGAGTTCCTCCACGGTCTGGCGGGCTTCGCAGAAGACCAGCCGCTTTTCTCCGTGATGGAGCGAGGCGATGACCGTCGCGGCGTTCTGCAATGAGCCGACGTAGTCCAGCTCGATGTCGCCCGGCGGATTAGCCCCGGCAGCTGCTGCTGGGGTTTCGGGGGCGATGACGCGTCCCGGCCGGGCTGGAACGCCCGAGCCTTGAAGCCAGGTGAGCAGCCGGTCCGGATTGCCGACGGTGGCGGACAGGCCGACTCGCTGGATCGGCCGGCCGATCAGGTGCGTGAGCCGCTCGAGTACTGCGAGCAGATGCCAGCCTCGGTCGTCGCCGGCGAACGCGTGCACCTCGTCCACGACGACCGCTTGCAGGCCCGCGAAGAACATTGCGTGATCGACGTTGATGCTGACGAGCATCGACTCCAGTGACTCGGGGGTGGTCAGCAGGATGTCGGGGCGCTCGCTGAGGATCGATCGGCGCTTGCCCTGGTGGACGTCGCCGTGCCAGAGCTCTGCGCGCCGGCCGAGCCATCCGGCGTACTGCTCGATCCGGGGAAGCAGGTTGTTGAGCAGCGCCTTGAGCGGGCACAGGTAGAGGACGGACGTTCCCTGCCAGCGCTGCGCGGTCATCCGGGACAGCAGTGGGAAGAGGGCGGCTTCCGTCTTCCCTCCTGCGGTGGGTGCGAGAACGAGGGCATCCTCGCCAGTGGCCAGCGGCTCGATCGAGGCGACCTGGAGTGGGCGTAGATCGCGCCAACCCAGGGAGTTGACGATGTGGTGCACCAGGATCGGGTCGAGGTTGTCGAGCGCCATCGGGTCTCACATCTGCAGTTCGACGTCGTCGGCGTTGGTGGCGTTGCGTTCGACGTCGGTCAGTTCGTCGGAGCGCAGCGTCAGCGCGTAGTGCTGCCGCGGGTCGAAGTCGTCGAACTGCTCCACCCGGTCGAGGATGTCGGCGACGAGCTTCTTTAGGAAGATGCGCGGTGCGACCCCTACCCGCCCGCCGAGCTTGCCGGTGACCGCAACCGCCAACTCGCTGACGTAGGCGCTGTCGACCACCGTGGCAATGCGCGGGTTGGCGTACGCGTCGGAGTAGAGCCTGCGCACCTTGTCGCCGAGCTCCACCAGGGAATCGGTAGTGAATCCTGGCAGACGCAGTTGCGTCGCGCGTGGGTTGTCCCAACGCGGGTCGGGGCCGAAGTCGGTGGCGAGCCGCTGAGCCAGTGGGGCCAGCCGTTGGGCGCCTTGCTGGCCGTCGTAGAACGCTGGGGTTCCCGTGATGACCAGATAAAGGCCGGGGAAACGTCCGGCGTGCACCTCGTCGACGAGTTGGCGCAGAGCATTCAACGCCTTGTCTCGGGCGTCGGAGCGTACGCGTTGGAGCGTCTCCACCTCGTCCAGGACCACGATGAGCCCCGGATGGCCGGCATCGCGCAGGACGGTCAGCAGCCCTTGGAGGAAGCTGAGCGCCCCGAAGTGGTCGAGGTCGCCCTTGACTCCCGCGTACCGGCGGATGGACGCGGCGACGTGCGGTTGCCCGGCCAGCCACGCAGCCAGACCGTCGGCGGTGGCCTGGTCGCCGGTCGCGGCAGCTCGACGGTAGGCGCGCAGGGCTGCTGCGAACGCCGGGGTGCTGCGGGAGATTTCCGCGAGCCGCCGTTCGAGGAGGTCCCCGACGGCTTTGTCGAGCGCGGCAGCGTCGTCTTCGGCGGCAGCGCCGCTGGACAGCACGTCCTCCTCGAGTGCGAACATCCATCCGTCGAGCACGGGTCGCAGCGCGCTCGGCGGGAATTGCTCGGTCGACAGGTGCTCGGCGAGCCGCCGATAGACGGTTTCCATGCGATGCAGGGGCGTTTCGGTCTCCGAGATCTGTACCTCGGAGGCGGCGAAGCCACGGCGTTTGGCGCGTTCGGCGAGCCATCGGGTGAAGAACGTCTTGCCGGAGCCGTATTCGCCGCGGATCGCCTTTAACACGCTGCCGCCTGCGGCTACCCGGTCGAGGTCTTCGTCGACGGCGGCGGTGAATCGGTCGAGGCCGACGGCGAGGACGTCGAGTCCGTTGGTCGGGACAGCCCCACGGCGCAGGGCGTCGATGATGTCCCGTCGGCGGCGCGCCGAAACGTCGATGGTCACGGCTTGCCCAGGTGGAACTGGAGCGCGAGCAGGTCCGCATCGAGAATGATTGTCTGGCCGTCGGGGTCGGCGGACAGCACGGGATAGCCCTCGACTTGCAGTAGCTTGCGCAGGGCCACGATCGTGCCGTTGATGCGGTGCGCCGGGATGCCCGCGTGGGCGGCAAGGGTCTCCAGGGTGGCGCGGCCGCCGTTAGCCAGCAGCGCGCTGAGCATGGCCGCGACGCGGTCGTCGGGTAGCGGCGCCCGGGTGTCCTTGCGTTGCCGGTAGAGCTCGCTGGCGAGCAGGGCGTCGACGAGCGGTGGACGGGCGGGTGCGGTCGGTCCACTCTCGACGGGCTCGGTGGACGGTAGATCGAACAAGGTCGTGTCCTGTCCGGCGGCCCGCTGCGGTCGCCGACGCGACGGCGCCGGTGTAATAGAGGGCGCGGGGACGTCCGCGACGGCCTCCCGCCACCAGGCGGGTGAGGCGACTGGGGCGCCGGACCAGCCCGGCACGGCATTCTCATCCGTGGCCAGGACCAGCAGCGGAATGACGGCCTCGGCTGCGCTGGCGCCACCGTGGTAGCCGGCCTTGCGTGGCCCGTATCGAATGTCTTCGCGCCAGGGCACCACGACCGCTCCGTCGCCTTCGGCGACGCGTTGGCCTCGAATTTCGATCTCCCCGTCGACCGCCGCCGGTGTGGCCGGGCGCCAGCGGTTCTCCCGCGACGGTGAGGAGAACGTGACCGCATCGGGACCACGGTCGATGACGTGACCGTGGTCGGAGACGATCACCACGACGCGGTCACGCGCCAGTGCCAGCAGGTCGCGTACGGCGCGGATGGTCTCCTCACTCCAGACGGTGGTGCCGGGATCGCTGCGATCGAGCGCGTCGTCGATCGTGTTGATCACCGCGGCGACGATCGGCTTGAAAGCATCCTGCACGGCGGATACCACGTCGGGGTCGAGCGCGGCTCCGGCGGAGGCGCGCAGGTCAGCCTTGTGCAGCAGAACGCCTTCCGGGAAGCGCTGGGCGAAGGCGGCCCGCTCCTCACGCTGAGCGCCCACGGCGATCCGCCCGGACAGCAGACTGCAGCGGCTGACCTCAGTGATGGTGGGCAGGGCCGCCAGGACTCCCGTGCGTGGGCCACCCTCCGGGGTCAGCTCCAGCCACGTGCCGGTGCGAGTCACCGACTCGGCAAGCTCGGTGGCGGCCGCGACGCCCATCCCGTCCAATACCAGCAGGAGTACGCGACGGCGCTTGACGATCGGTGCGACGACCTTCTCCAGGACGTCTTCTACCCGCAGCATCGAGCCCGGTGTGGCGTCTGCCGCGGTGTCGGCGGCGAGCAGGTTCGCGAACTGCTGGTCGTGGCGCCGGCGGCGAGCGTCCACGGCCTCGTGCAAGCGCGCGTACGCGTCGGCGAGGACCCTGTCGACGTCGCCGGCAAACAGATCGAACCGAGCCCGATCCACCCAGCCATCCTCGCGGATCTGCCGATGCAACGCTTCGAGCAACGTCGTCGGGGCAGGGGCGTCTGCGGTGCCGAGCCAGCGCAATGCGCGTACCGCCATGCTAGCGGTCTCGACACGGGCTGCCTCGGCCGCGCGGTGGACCTCCACCGGTTGGAGGGCACGCTGCGCGGCGGCGATCAGATCGGGCGCCGCGGTTTGGCCGGGCAGCGGCGAGGCGAGCCGGACGGCCTCGGCGAACGCGTGGAGCCGGTGGGTGAGGCCGGACAGCAGCACGTCGGAGGCGATCAGCAGCTCGCCTGCGTCGATCTGCTGGGCGATCTCCTCGGCCCGGTCGAGTGCCCGCTGCGCCTCGGCCCGGCTGGCGGAATCGAGCGTGCGGTCGAGCCACGCCTCGGCTGCTTCCATGAAGGCTGCGGCCTGCTTGCCGGCGAGCCGTGCTCCGCCGAAAAATGGTTCGAGACGGGCCCGCGCGGCCGCGATGTCGGCGACGTTCGCGCGGCTCGGTGACCACAGAGCCCCGGCGAGTAGTCCCAAGGCGATCGCGTCGACGCCGTGTCCGGCCCGGACTGCGGCCATGATCGGCACGGCGGCCGGCCCGGCGACCTCTTCGAGGAAGCCTGTCACACCATCGACGACCCTCGCCGGCAGCTCGATGAACCGCAGCTGCCCGTGGGGGTCCGTGGTCCATTGCAGCAGACCCGCGCTGTCGAGACGGTCACCGCCGAGTCCCAGCAATTCGCCGGCCAAAGAGCGTAGGACGTGTTCGCGGGTGAGGACAGCTCCGGGCGCGGCGGGCCAGCCTTGTGTGGGTGCGTATTCGGTGAGGGCGTCGGCGATCCAGTGGCCGCCGCCGAAGCGGCTGTCCGTGATCGTCGGCGGGAGTTCCTTGAGCCGGAACATCTGCCGCACCAGGTCCCACGGGCTGACACTGCGAACCGTGCATTTGCTGAGGTGCGCGAGCAGGCCGTCGCCGAGGTCCACGTCGTTCAGCTCGGTCAGCAGCACGAGCCGTTCGCCGTCAGACCGATCGTGTATCGCGGCGCGGACCGCCAGCGGAGTCGTGCATGGCACGACGCGGACCGTCGTCCCGCCGACCTTCCACACCGGGTCCGCATTCCACACCGGCCTGGTGCGCAAGGCGATCGCCACCTGCCCGTCGTCGTCGGCGAGCCAGTCGTCGACCTTGCGGCGGATGGCGGCCGGTTGTGCCGGGTCGCGGCTCACTTCACGATCTCCCAAGAGATGCGGGCCACGTGACCGGCTGCGATCTCCTCCTCGAGATCGGCCAGGAACTCGCGCAGCTCATCCGAACTGGAGACCTCTCTCACGTGCGCAGCCGGCCGTCCCACGGTCGATGTGCTGTCGACGACGACCTCAGGTTCCTTAGCAAGTGCCTCAACGGCTGGACCGGCTGGCGCGTTCGCCGTGGGTGGCTGCGCGACGATCAGGCCGGTCGCGGCACGCGTCGCGTCGGCAAGGCCTTTAGCCAGGTCCGCGGCCAGCTGATCGTTCGCCGCGGTCACCCGCAGCTCATCCAGAATCACGCGAGCGTGCTCGTCGGTCGCGGCTCGTGAAGCGACAGCCGCCAGCAGGTCCCAGTTCGCGCCCGCCAACGCGTCGGTCACCGGCTTCGCCTGCTTGTACGCCGCCGCAGCGACCGGATCGTCGACGTCGCCGACCTCCGCATCGGCAACGGTCGCGACAACGACGTCGTCGTCTTCTTCCATCGCCAGGTCCCGCAGCAGCTTCGCCACCCGCCGAGCCGTCGCCAAGCGGCCCGAACGCGCCTCCATATCGAGACCGAGGAGGGGAGCGTGGCGGCTAAGCTCCTGGACCAGCACCTCGGCCTGGGTGTAGTACGCACGCGCCTCCGCACGGACAGTCGCGGCGAACTCGGCCACCGCCGTCGGGCTGCGATACTCCGGCAACGGTTTTCCGATCAGTGACCGCGCTCGGCGTACCGCCTTGTCCCAGACGTCCTGGCCGGGCATCGGGGGATGCCGCAACTCCATCTGCTCGGTGATCTGCGCGAGCGAGCCCAGCTCGACCTTGCCACCCTGATACCAGGCCAGCTGCTGCTCCAGGGCGAAGACCGCGAGGATCAGATTCTGCAGGTCCCGGTCGAAGCCGCGCGGCAACGGCGTGTCCAGCAGCTCCCGCAACAGCGGCACACGGAACCTTTCAGTCTCGCCCTTCTGCGCCGCGGCCTGCGACAGGTGACCACTCCAGAAGCAGGTGGCGGCCGTCAGCACGTATCGGTGCTCACGCAGCTCGCCGAGGCGCAGCGGGTTGCAGATCCGCTGCAGCAGCCTCCGGTCAGGGCCGTCGACGTTGACGCCGTGCGTCGGGTCGGCGGCGGCCGCCTTGGCATAAGTCCACACCTTGGCCAGCTCCGACCGGGTGATCGGCTTCTCCTCCTCGGGGAGCGCCGGCATGCCGGGATAGGAGAAGCGCAGCAGCTCCGCGGTCAGGTTGTCGAACGCGGCCTTGAGTGTCCCGCCACGCGGGTCACCGAGCTGCAGATCCTCCTTCAACGTGTGCAAGACCGGGATCGTGTCGTGTAGCACGTCGGAGGCCTGCGGGCGGATCACCCCGTATGCCTGACGCAGGCTGTCCAGCAACGACGACCGAAGCTGCTGCTGACGCTGCTGGAGGTAGACCTTGCCCTGCTGCCGGTCGGCTGCCGACCATTCGTAGGCCAGCGTGTTGATCCGCTCCCCGGCACCGCCGATGCCCAGCAAATAGTTGATCTTCGCCAGCTGGGTGATGCGTGTCATCAGCTCGTCGGTGAGGAAGAACGGCAGCCAGAAGACCGTCCGCGAGTCCTTGTCCAGGTTGTCGATGCGGGCCTTGTCGTCGCGGCGGCTACGACCCTGGACGTCGAACGGGTAGTCGAGGATGATCCGCCACACGTCGCCGGCGGCGTACACGGCGTCGTCGGGCAGGCTGTCCCGGTCGCGGATGTTGCCGAATTTGACGCTGATCTGGTGCCGCCGCCCCCGCCACTCCCGTGCGTGCGCGAACTCGCCCAGCACCTCGTCGGCGCTGCCGAGGCCGAGTTCGGCACAGACCAGATCGCGGACGAGCTGCTGCTTGACACCGTCGGCGGTTTCGTTGTTCGGCACCAGTTCCAGCAGCTTGTCGTAGTCCACTGACGACAGGGTCAGCGAGAAGACCGGATCGGGTCCGTCGGTCTTTCGCAGCTCCCCGGCCGCTCCGGCGAGCCGGGTCAGCCGGTCGATGACGATCTGGTTCTCGTAGCCGGGGATCGGCGCGGTGATGCTGCCGAAGTTGAGCGCGTGCAGTCGAGCAGCCGTCAGGTTGTGCAAAGCCGGTACCTCTGGCACCAACGCGCCCAGCAGGAGAGTCTTGATCAGCTTGTCGTCGAGCTGGAACTGCTCCTGGGTGTCGGCCTGCTCCGCCGTGATCCCGTTGATGGTCAGCAGGATGCCGCGCAACTTGTGGTACGTGTCGCGGGCGGCCTGGAACTGCTGCTTAAGCTTCGGCCGGTCTGGAAGCTCACCGTGCATCACAAGCGGGTCGAACAGCGACGCCACCCCGATCAGGTCGTTGACCGCGAGCGTGTCACGGCGGGCGACCAGCAGCTCCGTCATGATGCGAATCGCGGTCCGTTCCCGCTGCAACGCCTGCGACAGTGCGACCAGAGTCGCGACCAGCGCGGGCGAGAACGGATACAGCCGCCGGAACGCCGCCGCATCCGAACCGATGCCAGCATCTCCGTACTGCGCGCCCAACAGCAGCGTGTCCCACACGTCGCGGCGCCCGCGTACCGCGGCGAACGCATCGTCGATTGTCCGCCGCGCGTCGTCGCTAACCGGACGCAGCAGGCGCTTCTCGGTGATCTCTGGAAGGTTCGTGTCCTCCAGCACGATCTCGCCGAGCCGGCCCTGAACGCTGCGCATCACATGCGCCAACGCCTCCCGCTCGGTGCCGCCGACCTGCGGGCCGAGGAAATCCTCCAAGTTGCGCTGCCGGGCGACGAACGACACCAACGGCATCGGCCGCGCCGCATCTGAGGACTCGACCAGCTTGTTGAGCTTCGCGCCTTCGGTATTGACGAACGTGTGGTCGGAGATCTTCCCCGACAGCCAGAGGATCAGCTCGTCGAGGAACAACACCGCGACGTCATAGCCGAGGCTCTTGGCGTGACGGGTCACGACCTGCAGACCCGTGTCGAGATCCAGGTACTCGCCGCTGCGTACCGCACCGGTGAAGAATGTCGCGGTAAGCGCGCTGACCAGCGCATCACGCTTGTCCACACCGGGAGCCGCAGCCGCTGCGGCGTCATAGGTCTCGGCAGTCCACCCCTGGGCGCGGACGATCAGAGCCGCCAGATTCGTCCCACCCGTGACCGGTCCGCCGCCACCGGCGAGCTGTTCGAAGAACTTCTCGTCGCCCAGCGTCGTCCGCAGTTTGGCGGCATCCTCCAGCAGAGCGTCCGATCGGTGCACGGCCGGTGGGGGAGCGTCGGGGTGCAGGGCCATGATCTGGTTCAGGTAGCCCTCGAGGACGGCCTGCTCGACAGACTTCGCTTCCAGCATGTGAAAGGTCAGGCACAGCACCTTGCGACCGGCCAGCCACTCGTCGGCCTTCGCGATCGGCTCGGCCAGGCCGCGGACGGCGCGCGCCTGAGGGTTGTGCTTCAACACCTCACGCAGCACCGACATGAAATGCGACTTACCGGAACCGAACGAACCGTGCAGGAACTTGGCCTGCGACCGGCCGGTCGTCACCGCATGCCCGACCGTCTTCAATGCGTCGTCGAAGCTTTGCCGCAGCTGATCGGTCACGACATAGTTCGCCAGGTCGGCGCCCTCGGAGGCACGGATGACGAAGTCACCCTCGCTGACCGACGTCGGGATGGTGATCAGGTCACGCAGCAGCGTCATGCCAACTCCTCCACGCCACGCAGCTTGGCCAGTGTCGAACGGTCTGAGCCTAGAGCGGCCAGCTCTGTGTCGATCAACCCGGTGAAGAACGACGCCGGGGTCCCCGGGTAACCGGCGGTGAGCTCGTCATGCCACTGCTTCAACCACGGCTCCAGCTCCGCCAGGCCCGCAAGCAGAGGCAGCAGCCGGTCGGCCCGCCAGCCGCCCTGCGTCTTCCGGTCCAAATAGACGGCGGCCAAGGCCCGCGCCTGCCCCAGGTGGTCCCAGCCAGCCCAGCCCAGCAGCTCCGTGCTGTCTCCATCCCGGCCCATCTTCGGGTACGCGATGAAGCGCTCCTTCGGTACGTCGAGCTTGCCGCGATTACGCCAGTACGACGCCTTGACGAAGTCGGCGGAGGCATACTTCGGCGGAACCGCGATGTCGACCTTCTCGCCGGCATCCTCGCGGCGCTGCAGCGCCCAGGTTCGCTCCCACTGGGCGCGCTTACGCAGCCCGGACGGCTTGTAGCGATCGACAGGCAGATAGGGCACGAACTCGTCGGCGACCAGCCTGCCGATGGACTTGGTGAGGTCGTGCTGGTCGTTGCCAACCCACAGGTCGAGGACATGACGGAAGTCGTCGTCGTGGCGTACCCGGTCGGCGATCTGTGCGACAGACAAGGGGAGTGGGTCGCTGCGCCAAACGGCGGGCGACTCCAGCCGGTCGAGCAGCCAGTTCTTGAGCGCCTCCTGCTGCATCGCGTCCCAGCCGTCAGTGGCCCAGCGGCGCTTGCACTCCGGACGCTCGATGAGGCCGATGTTGCGATCGGCCTCGATGATCGCGATCCGGCGCTCGACGAGCTGCTTGTAGTCGTCCGGCCAGTGTGCGGGAAGCTCGGTGATCGGTGTCGAGCCGTGGCGGGCGAACCACTGCGTGTCTGCGTTGGAGCGTGCGAGGACGATCTCGAACGCGCGCTCGCCGAGTTTCAGCTCCGGCGGTGTGGCTGCCGTGAGGTCGTCGTCGAGCAGGCCGTAGAGGCGGTAGACCTCCCAGTCCAGCTCCTCCTGCAGCGCGATCATCTGCGCGCGGACCGACTCGTACTCGGCCCGTGCGGCGGCGAGACGTCCGCGGGTTGGTGCGGCTTCGGCGGCGATCGTCGCGGGGGTCAAGATCGCGAGGCGCTGCGCAAGCTGGTCAAGGGTCCGGCTCCGGTCCAGCGGGTACGCCGAAGGCAGCGGAAACTCCTGCAGCTTTGTCCCCGTGAACTCGTAGAACCGCTCCCACATTTCCGTTTTGATGCCGGACTGGTAGCCCTCGTTTCCCTTGTTGTGGCTGACCTGCTTGAGCCAGAAGCACGCGGTCGAGCTGTTGAGCAACCCCAGCAGCCGCAGGTGATCGTCCTCCGTAGCCCCCTCCGGTAGCTTGATCACCGGCGCGTGGCGATTGCATACGCTTCCGACCCGGTCGATCACGAAGTGATTGTGTGTGGAGACGACAGCGAAGGCGATGGATAGCGGTGACTTCAGCTTGTCTCGGCTGATGAATCCGAACTCGTACCAAGCCATCCCCGGTATCGCTTCGATGGGCTGCCGGAACCAGACACGTCGTTGAAGGCCGCGTCGGTTTATCCACACATACCTCTCGAGTGCTGGACTAGACGTCAAATCCACCGGCACTAGTGTTACTTCGTAAGGCCAGACCGCTGCGTTACCTGGCAGAACTTCAAGATCGCGGATCTGATCTCCGGTGAGAGCCGACCTTCCGGGCAGCCCCAATCTCTGAATCACGCGTTCTGGGGAGAAGAACACGTCGTCCATTGCAGTCACGGCAACGATACCGACTTGGTCGATCAATTGTGTGAGACGTGTTCGCGTGTCATTCACGTTGACCATGAGGTCCGCCGCACCGCCGCCGCTGAGGCTCCACGGGTGCATGGCGAGTTGGGCTCGGTCGAAGTCGGAGACGCTGATCCACTCGGACTCCGAGCCCGGCTTGTCGATCTGGCTTTCGATCGCCGTCCACACGAGACCGTGCGCAGGCACCTCGGGCTGCGAGGGCTCCCCACGAATGCCAAGCACCGATCGAATTGTGAAGCTGTAGCGCGGGCTCACCATCCGATTGCGTCCGACCAGAATCACCGTGGGTGTCCCGTGACCAGGGATGTATGCGCCGGACGTGTCGATGACCTCGTCCAACTCCACCTGATGCGCGAAGTATTCGTTGATCAGCTTCTTGCCGAACTCCCGCTTCATGAACGAGTTCGCCGTGATCTGGCCGACGAGGCCGGCCCCATCGCCGTCGCCGTCACCGCGCGTCGCCAGCTCGAAGAAGCGCTGCGTGAACGGCACAGTCATGGCGTACTTGCCGCTGCACGCTTCGTACATTCCGCGGTAGAGCTCGTTGAGCGCCTTGTCCTTGACCGTGATGTAAGGCGGGTTGCCGACCACCACCGTGTATTGGCCGGGTCGCAGGTACTCGGCGAGGAGGTCCGCATCCTCGGTTACGTAGGCGAATGCCGGTCGTTCGTCCAATTCGGCCAGCAGATCACCTTGGTGGCGAGCGGTGACTCCCCAGTCGAGCAGCGAATCGCCTGTCGCTACGCGTACCGGATAGGAGTTGTTGAGGTTCTTGCGACCCGTGGCCCGGAGCGCGGCAACCACCAGGCGGAACCGGGCGATCGCGACGGCGAAAGGGTTGATGTCAACGCCGGTGACCTGGGCGAGCGCCCGCTCGACCAGGATGTCGACTGCGGTCGCGGGTTCCCGCTCCTGCCATTTCCGAAGCAGATTCTCGAACGCTCCGATGAGGAAGTGCCCCGACCCGCAGGTCGGGTCTATGAGTTTGACGTTGGCGAGCCCGAACTCCTTGACCGCGGGTTCGAGCGTCCGCTTGAGGATGAACTCCTCGACGAACTCCGGCGTTTGCAGCAGCGCGTAGGTGGCGCGCGCGTGGGCGGAGAGGTCCTGGTAGAGCTGGCCGAGAAAGCGGGTGTTGAGGTCGTCAGACTGAAGTGAGCGGAGCCCCGCGCCGCGCCGGAAGAAATCCGAGAGTCTCTCGGCCGCCTCGCCCGAGATGTCGAACCGCCACACGGGGTTGTGCTCATCGAAGATCTTGCTAGTGGCGCGCACGCCAGCCAGGTGCTTAAACGCCTCGCGGAGCCAGTCGCGGTCGTTCTTCAGCGGGTCGGCGATGATGTACGCCTGCCGCGCCTGCATGGCCCGCGCTACGGGAGCCGAATCGTCGGGACCGCCGATCCAGACCCGGTCGACGAGACCGTTGTCTTCGCAGAACCGCACGAAGACGTAGCCGAGCACCCATGCGACAGCGGCCTGGTCGAGGACGTCCTCCAGCCAGGTCTCGAACGTGACGCCGACTCGCTTCGCCTCCGTCGCCGCCGACCACTCCTGACGCAGCTCGGCACGCAGATCGGCATTTCGAGCGAGTTGTCCTCGAAGATCCTCTACGAGGTGTTTTACCTGGCCCTGGAGGGCGGCGACGTCGATGGGCTGGGTCACACCGAGATCTTACGGGTGGAGGCGCGTCACGGTCACTCCGTGTCATCGTCCGTATGTGCGATCGTCGCCCGCGAAGAGGTATCTTTCTCGGCTGTGAGCTCAACGGTTCCGAAAGCCGATGTTGATCATGCACTTCACGCACATCGACCATCTGCCGACCATCGTGTCGCGCGGGCTGTTGAGTGATTCCGCTGCTCAGGCGTCCGGCAATCTGACCAGGGAGGTCGGCAACCAGGAGATCAAAGAGCAACGCCGGCGGCGTGCTGTCCCGATCGCACCGGGTGGCGTGGTCGCCGATTACGTGCCGTCTACTTCGCGCCGCGCAGCCCGATGATGTACGCGATAGCGAAAGGCAATGTCCCAACTACCAGGGTGGATGTTCAAACTTAGTATACGTAGTTAGTAGTGTCGAACGGATCTCCGAGTTAGCGTTGCCCTCGGTGGTGACTGACCGCAACGCGGTGCTGGGACATACGACGTTTCGGATGACCTCTCCGATCTGGCGACCATGATCGACTGGCAGTTGATGCAGGATACGATCTGGAGGAACACGGAGGCCGAGCCGGACAGAGTTGAGCGGCGGATGGCCGAGTTCCTGGTGCATGGTCGAGTACCATGGGAGGCGTTCCTGGGAGTGGCCGTGCGGACTGAAGAGCATCGGGTCGCGCATGCGGAGCACGTGGGTGTCTCAAGGGCTGCCGATGCGGCCAAGCTCGTGGGGGAGTGGAGTCCGCGGAAGGAGCGGCTATTCACCGGGCCGCATGTGGAGACGGCTTGGCGCGCTCTCCAAGCGCACGGTTGGCTACCGTCGCGGAGTCCCACCGCATGACGGCTACTCGGTGTCGTCGTCGGAGTCGCCCTCGAGGTCGGGCAGCAAGGGGATGTCCAAGCTGCCGGCGAACTCCAAGATGCGCTCATTGAGGTAGGCGGCCCTCGCCGCCACGAAGCCATCGCCGTCCCCTTCGACGAGGCGGTCATAGGCGGCCTTCGGGATACCATGGCTTTGCAGGACGCGACCATGGTCGTACGCCCAGAGGTCGGTCAATGCCTTGCGTGCGGACATGCGCGGTGGCGTCGGCAGGATCAGCCGATTCGCCGGGCGGGAGTCGCCGTCGACGACCGGCCGATAGATCTGTGAGAGGGAGTCACCTGCGGCGACGGCCTTGACGGCGTCGAACGTGATGCCGGACGGCGCGAGGCGGGTTGGGAACTCGATCAGTTCCCACGTCAGGTACGCCCTAGTGCGGGCGCTGTTCAGATTGAACGTCTCCGGCACCGGCTGCACATTGTCGTCCTGGATGTGCAGGTCAGCGCGGCCGGTGGCGAAGTCCTTCATGTTCGCCAGGGAGCGGCGGACGATGGTCGTGTTGGCGCTCGCGTAGGCGTCGGTCCATGAGGTGATCCAGAACCAGCGGTTGAGGGCCAACAGCTGTTCGACGGTCGGCGACGGCTGGGCGTGGAAGAAGCAGGCGAGAAGCGTGAGCTGGTGGGCGTAGGGCAGCAGCTTGGCGACGCGCAGTCCGACGTCGAGTTTCAGGAATCGCACGGCGCGGCGTAGCGCGTCGTCGGCCGCGGGAACGGCGTCGTCAAGCTTCGGCCCGAGGCGACTGGCGACCGCTTCCCACCGCGGCGACATGACGTCGGCCTCGCCTGCCACGGCGAGCAGCGTCCGGAATACGACCGCCCGCGGGATCGGCCCGAAACCGACCCTGCTCGTGGCGGGCTCCGGCCGCCGTGGTCCTGTCGGGTTCAGCAGATCCATCAGGGAGGTCGGATTCGCCTGGCTCTCAGGCTCGGGTTCGGTCAACCCGATCTCCGCGACTCCTGTGACGATGTCGTCGATGCGGTCGGAGAGCGTCTGCTTGTTGTCGTGGTACGCGAGTGCTGAGACCAGCTGGTCCGATTCGATGCGGATGCCCTTGCGATTGAGCCGGGTGTAGATGTCGACCGCTCGGTCCAGGTCGCCGCCGAGGATTTTCACAAGCGGGATCGGATAGTTCTTGATCTTCTGGGCGACTGCTTCGGCTTCCCGGATCAGGTCGGAGACCTTCCCGTGGTCCAGCCTGGTCAGCTCGGCCTGGCGGGAGAATGCGAGAAAGTCCATGGTGCGCGAGACCGCCCGGAGCGGCAGGAAATGGGATGGCGGCTCCCCGTCGCGACGATGGTGAATGTAGCGGTCGGGTGAGTCGGGCCGCAGATCCCGGTAGATCCGCCACTTCCACTCCGCGGTGGACGACGGTGCCGACGACGGACGGCGCAAGGTGCCGAAGAGTGTCGACACACGCTGGTGGCCGTCGAGCAGATAGCTGATCAGCCGGCCGTCGGCGACGTCCGGCAACTCGACACTGCCGATCCTGGACAGGCTCGGATAGACGCGATCGGTCTGCCAGACGAGCAGGCTTCCGATCGGATAGCCGCGCTCGATGCTGTCGAATAGGTCGAGCATCTGATCCGGCGGCCATACGAACGGTCGCTGAAACGCCGGCACTCGCAGGCGCCCGGCCTCCACCTCGTTGAGGAGGGCATCCATCAACATCACCGTCGCGTCGAGGCGCACGTCGTTTGCGTCGCTCAGCACATCGCCACCCTAGAGAATGCGCTCGATCATAGACAGCACCTCTTCGAGTTCGGCACGGACGTCGTCGTCGAAGTCTTGGGAGGTGATGGCGTGCCCGGCGGGGAACATCCGCTCGGCTTTCACGCCGCCGATCTCCGACTTGATGTCGGTGTACATCCGCTGTTGAGGGACCTTGAAGATCGTTGCGATCTTGGCTTCGTGGCTCGGGTGGTGATGGCGAAGGATCGCGATGGGGAGGTAGTTCTCGGACTCCCGTCCACGCCAGACGTGGAGTTCTCGGAATCCGTCGATAGCTCGCATGCGGTCGATGACGTCGCGGTTGCTGCGTGGCACATCGTGCTCGTCCTTCTTGTCACTGTCGATGAGCGCCGCCACGCGATACAGCAGCTGAAACTGGGCGAGCCGATTGCGGACCGGGATGTCCATGACGTCCTTGCCGCCCGCGTTCTCGAACACCAGCCACGGCGGTCGGCACTCTATCGCGAATGTGATGTGGCTACGGCCAAGGATGCGGGCGACCTCGCGGAGGAACGTACCCTCCCAGCGGCTGTTCTCGACGACGACGTACGCCGGTTGGGTAAGGTCTGCGATCAACGCGTCGAGGTGGGTCACCGTGATCTTCACCGTCCACGGCGGTGCGGCTCTTGCGTAACCTGCCTCCTCGACTGCCTTCGCCGCCAACTCTTCGAGCGCCGGGATCGCAAGCCGGTGCCGCTGAAGGAATTCCTCTACGGCAAGTGCGGAGGGCAGCGTGACATGCCAGCGATGCTGGCCTCTGCCGATCAAAAGGATAAGCTGCATCGCGTTCGTCGGCTCGCCGTCCGACATCACCTGGGGATCGATGTCAAGCAGCATCGCCGCTCCGTCGGATCTGGGCGGCCGCGATCGCGCGTACCTCCTGGTAGTCCTGGGAGAAGTAGCCCTCGGGCCACTCATCCGCCAGGTTGCCGAGTTCGTCGATGTGGACGCGGCGGACGACGGCGTCACCGTCGTCCTGCTCGACGACGTAGACACCGACCATCTCCGGTGCGCAGGCGCCTTCCGCGATGCGTCGGCGTAGCCGCAGCAACAGCGTCTCACTGTGCGTTTCGATGAGAAACCGCGTGCCGGTCTCCGCCGCCGTCTTCAGATATAGGTCGGCCAGGGCGGCGTGGGCCTTGGGGTGCAGATGCATCTCAGGCTCTTCGATGACCTGGAGTGCACCACCGGATCCGTTGATCTGATCGAGCGCGCATTGGACGAGGATCGGCAGCATCTGCGCCACGCCCGTGCCGGCGTCGGCGAGGTTGACGGTGAACGGATCGTCCGGACGGCGGCGCAGGACGGTCTCGAAGAACGAGCCGTTCTCGACCTCGTCCAGCTGCCACCCCTCGACGATCTCTCCGAGAATCGCGTTCACTCTGGCGAGGACCTCGCCTTTGCCGCGGACGCGATCGTGTGCAAGCAACGACGAGACCCCCTGGCCATAGCCGCGGATGGGCTTGGGCTGCCCCATCGGGAGCCGGTGGACACGGGCGACCGGCTCGCGGTAGGAGCTCAGATAGCGGACGGGTCCGACGCTTCGTTCCTGTGCGAGCCACGTCCTCAGCCGAGGGATCGATTCAGGAGTCGGCAGCAGGCCATGGAACTCCACGAGTCGGGTCTCGACCAACGCGCCGTCGACGAAGATCTGATATGACTCCGGCGTACCCGGCTGGAACAGCGACTGCTCCCAGTGGAGCCGGAGCTGGCTGTGGCCGTCGTCAAGGATGAGGCTGGAGACGACCGCCTCGCGGGCCTCGTCGATGTATTGCAGTGTCACGTCAAGGTCGAACGGACGCTCACCGTCGACCGTTAGCGAGATACCGATGTTTCCATGAGGACTGTGCTCGAAGATCAGATCGGTGAAGTCGTCCGTGACGTCAAGCCCGAGATCGACGAGCGCGTCGATGTCGATGGGGGCGCTGGATTCGGCCGTCAAGCCGCTCGCGAAGATCAGAGGGCTGCGGACTAGCGCGCTCTTTCCGGCGTTGTTGCGTCCGAAGACGACGGTGACCGGCAGGATCTCCATCTCCTGCCGGTCCCGGAAGCACCTGTAGTTCTCGACCGCGATCCGCTGCAGAGGCACCCGACAGTCCTACCACAACAGACCAACGCTGTGTGCCCCCAAGATTGCTGCCCGTAAGATCAGGCGACCCTGTCCAGCCATGCGTCAGGCAGCCACAGCGTCTGCGTACCTGGGGATGTGAGTGGGACCTGAACATGGTCGAGCATGGCGGGGTCGGGCCGCCGGGAGGGCAGGAGCAGGATGCGTGCGGCGGGCCTGGGCCTCGTCGGGTCCGCGAGCTCCTGCAGCACCCGAAGTGCGCCGTAGCGGGCAAGCGGCGCGGCTTCGGTGATCAGCAGAGGGTCTGGTGCCGACAGTGCCTCCGCAAGTGTCGGCACGACATGGTGCTGGACGAGTTCCGTCAATCCGCGGAAGTCGGGATCTTTGGGATTGCCGCTGTCTGCTGCAATGATCGCCTCCCACGGGAAGCCGAGCGCGCGCAGGCGTGCGAGGAGGACTGCGGTGACGTCCAGCTCTTGCATGTCGAGACGTGCCAATAGCTCGCGACGTGCTCGGTCATGGGTCCGCAGGGACGTGAGGAGCGCAAGATACCGACCCTGCTCAATCGTCACGGCGAGGCGAGCGCCGACCTCGTCGGCTCCGGAGCGGGTTGTCAGCGGCTCGCTGAACGTCGCCATCCGGGTCGACGTTGCCGAAGACTGCATCGTCTCCGGCGTGAATGCTCGCGCGACGGCATCCCACTGCAACGGAAGCCCGATGGCGGTGACGAGCCTTCCAAGCTCAGGCATACCGGGAAGTGGCTCTGCAAGCGGGAAACGCGCCTGGACCCGCGATTGGAGATCTTCGACGGGCAGCCGGGGGACCACGAGTGCGTTCGCGGCGAGGCGTAGCGCCCGATCGGCGGGCATGCCGACCGGATACAGGATGCCTTGGGCGCTGAGCGCGGCCTCGTTGTTGCTGGCCGCTACGGCGATCTCGAGTAGTCGTTGGTCGGTCATCGCCGGGAGTCCGTCTGGACTGGGCACCGCCCGGAGGTCGTCGACGGCGCGTTGGCGTGACGGCAGCGGGTCGATCGCGGCAAGACGTTTCGCGCGTTGGCCGAGCAATGCGGCGTAATCCAACAGGCTCGCGGCGGTCGTGAGCGATGCCGGGTCGTCGGGCTCTCGGCCGATCAGAACCGTGTCGGACGATTGGAACCGGCGGATCGCGACCCGCGCGTCGCCGCCCCGTGCAAGCTCGGCCTCGACTGCGGCTCGGACGAGGCCGATGGCCTGCGGCAGGCGGAGGGCATCAGCTGCGTAGGAGCCGCGGGTCGCGAGGAGCGCCTCGGCGACCTCCTCCGCGCTCATGATCGAGCCGCGCGTGTCGAGCAGGGCGACGATTTCGTCGCGGACCTGGGCCACAGCGGCGTTCTCGAGCCACTTAGGTGCGTATTTGCGCAGCCAGTTCGAGATCTGAGGTTGGCTGTGACCAGTTGAACGAGCGGCCTCGGACTGCGCGGGCCAACAAAGATAAACACCGGCGGCCGTCGGCTCCTGCCCCAACAGGACCCGCATGGCCAAGTGTTCCTTGCGGCTGCGTCCGTCGAGCAGGGTGGCGCACACCGCCTCGATCCCGTGGGCGGTCACCGTCTCCGGCGCAGGCACGGGCCGCTGGTTCCCGATCAAGGGCCTGAGGGTACGCGCGAGGGCCAGGATCTCCTTGCGGGTCGCGTCTGGTACGCCCTTTGCCCGAGTCAGCGCCGACGGCTCGTAGGCAAGTAGTTCCCCGACGGTGTGCACACCCAACCGTTCGAGAGCGGAGCGAGCACGCGCGGTTAGGTCGGTGGCGATCAACTGGGTGTCGAAAGTGACTGCGCCAGAGGGCTGGGTGACGGACGCCGCCGCGTCGGGAATGTCCCGGAAGATTGCTCGCCAGGCGTCGGTCATCTCTTCGACCGTGTCGAAACGCGCATTCGCGTCGCGGGCCATAGCCTTGGCGAAGAAGTTGATCAGCCGGTCGGCGACGGCGGTATCGAATGCCGACGCCTCCAGCGTGACTTCATTGGAGACTGTCGCTGGATTGGCGTTGTCACCCCACCGTGGGACGGTGCCCGTCGCCATCTCATAGAGCGTCACCGCAGCGGCGAAACGCTCCGCGGCTGCGTCGTATCGGCTTCTGCCCGCCTCGCCGAGGAACGGATCCAAGTATGGCGGCGTGCCGGCGGTGACATGGTCGGCGGGCGTCGACGCCAGCGAGAAGTCGAAGACACATAGATGTAGCTGCTTGTCTTTCGGACGTGGCCGTGCGGCGAGGTTCGTCGGTTTGAGATCGCGGTGCCACACACCTTGACCGTCAAGGAAGCCAACGACGTCCAGCAGGTCTCGGCCGTAGCGCTCCAGCAGGTCAATGGCGAGGCGGCCCTTCTGCAGCTCCTCGGCCAGCGTGCGTGGTCCGGCGCTTTCCAATAGCAGCGCGGTCCGGCCGCCTACAGTGACCGGTCCGTCGACGAGCGCGGCGACCTGCCAATGTTTGAGCTTGCCCACGGCCTGCGCCTCCGCGGTGAGGCGATCGGCATGCTGCTCGTCTCGGGCGACCTTCAGCACCAACTCGCGGCGTGAATCACCGTCGCCCCGGGTGACCAGGAGCGCGGTGGCGGTTGCTCCGGATCCGAGCCGCCGTTCGACGCGCAGGCCACCGTCGAGGATGTCGCCCTTGACTGCCTCCAGCGGATCTTTGACCGGTTCCGGCTCTGGCGCGGTGAGCTCGTCCCAGACATCCTCAAGCCCGCGTCGGAAGTCGCCCACACTCGCTAGGCGCTGCGCCGGGTCGCCGTGCGTCGCGTCGTACAACAGCTTGACGAGGTTGTTCGGCATGCCGTCGACGACGCCGGCCAGATTCAAACCGCGGTTGCGGACCTTCGCCACGAGCTGGTCGGCGCTGTCTGCGGGTGGGCGGCCAGCGAAGATCCGGTACGCGATCGCGCCCAGTCCGAACACGTCAAGCTTGATGCCGGGGACCTGGGCGCTGGTGAACGCCTCGGGCGCTTGATACCGGCGGATCTCGTCATCGAGGAACAGCTCCAGGCCCGCCCCGTCGCTTGACGAACTCAACCGAGTGATCTGTGTAGTCCCGACCAGACGGCCGCCAGTCTGCCAATCGGTAATCAACAGCGCTGGTCGGGATCGGTCTGGTTCGGTGACGAAAACCGCTCGGGGATGCAGGGCCCGGTGAGACAGCCGCCGTGAGTGTGCATAGTCGACGATCTCTGCGAGGTCCTGCACGAGGTGTAGCTTCTGCGCGACGGTGAGCTGGCGCTCCCGCTCACGCTGGGTCAGCCACTGATCGAGTCTTACCGACTCGCCGGCATGATCGAAGATCAGCGCGGGGCCGAACGAATGCTCGGCCTTGTCGACAGGATGTGCGATACCAGGGTGGTGGATGCCCTGAAGGAGCCGGAACTCGCGTTCGGCGCCACGCTGGATGATCGGGACCTCTTCGGCCGGTGCTCGGCTGGTCAGATAGAACCGGACTCGGCGGACCAGACCTGGATCAAGCTCATGGCCTGCCAGGAAGTCTTGCCAGCCGACTCCTTCCGCGAACGGGGCGGGGTGCAGGATGAGCTGCAGAATCCGCCGGTCGGCGACCGATGGACGGATTTTGGCGCCGCGGACTAGATCGACGATCTGTCGTCCCCGGTCCGCGGTGATCAACCATTCCGGCCGGGCTGGTCCGGAGAGCAGGAACTCTTGCAGGCTCGGTAGCCCGCCTGGGTGACCACTGGGTCCGAAGACGTGCTGCCGGCCGATCTCGTCAAGCCGGGATCGGAAATCGGGGGCGTGCAGATAGACTGCCGCTCCGACGAACGGGCTATGCGCCTCCTTGCCCTGCTGGCGCGCATAGAATTTGATCACGCTGGCGAGGCGCTTGGCCTTGCGATTCGCCAAGATGTACGGGTTGTCTTCGGGCGTTAGGCGGCCGTTCGGCGGTCGGCGTACCCACTGGATGCCGTCGCCGCCAATCTCGCCCGACCAATGCTTCAGCTCCAGAACGAACAGTCCGCGCGGCGTGAGGACGAGAGCGTCGACCTCATTGATCGAACCGTCGGTGCCGACGAACTCGACATTCGCCCAGACGTGGTAGGGGTCCGTGTCGGGCAAGTACGAGGCGAGCTGACGTAGGCCGCTCTGCTCGTGCACGAACTGGCTGGGATTGATGTGCTCCCAGCGCGGCGAGTCCTCGCGCACGAATGCCTCCTGTACTCCGATGTCGCCGGAAGCGGGCTCGGACCCGCGCCAGCCAGATCATAATCCCGCAGAGCCTGCGACTCGGCGACCCGATAGACCAGTCGGACAGGTTGCGTGATGCGTCGTAGACCAATCGGAGGATTTCTTGGCCAGGAAGCATCGCAGGGGTCCGCAGTACAACCGCCGAGAAGGAGCAGCTGCGCTCTGATGCGGGAGCGCCATAGAGCGCAAGTTAGGGCCTGGCGAAGAAGTCAAGGATGGCAGGAACCGACGCCACCCACTTGCGGCCCACGCGGTAGATCTTGACCGGGAACTCGCCCTCCCTGGCCATTTCGTACGCCTTCGTCCGCCCGATGCCTAGAATCTCCCCAGCCGTCACGATATCGGTCTGTGAACCGAGCGCCCGGATGGCATCGATCGTCCAGGCGCGGTTCGTCGGTGCGGCGAGCTGTGTTGTCATCGCGTCCTCCCGTGTGTCGTAGCGACAGGAGCATCAGCTTGTAGGACCAAGGCCCGCAGGTCAAGGTCTCTGCTAGTGTGTATTCATGACACATTCGCAGCGACCAGGGGAGATCCTTGCCTCCCGGCTACGCGAAGTGCGCGCGGCCCGAGGATGGAGCGTCGCCCAGGTGGTCGAACGCTGCATCGAGGCCGGGGCGACCGCGATGACTCGCGACAAGATCAACAACATCCTTGTACGCGGCCGTCCAGCCGACGTCGACGAGCTTCTTCTACTGGCATATGTCTTCGACGTGGCGCCGGCGCATCTGCTTGCGCCAGGACGAGACGCGTCCGTCGCGATCACCCCAAACACCGTGGTCCATGACGGTGTGGCCGTCGAGCGGTGGGTTCGCGGCGAGCAGGCGTTGCCGGGTTCCGATGCGAGCCACTACTACGCCGAGTCGTACGAACGCCTTGCTGAGTCCGATCCGGACAATGCGGTCATGCAGTACGCCCGGATGAAGACCATTGAGCAGGCGAGGCAGTTCGCCATCCGGTTCAATGCCGCGGCGCGACAGCAGATGTCCACGACGATCGAAACGCTGGCGACGATACGCGCGATGGTTGACAATGGACAGTCATCGGACGACATCGTCGCGCGCATAGACGCCGCCGTTGTCAACATGCGGGCACCAGCGTCCACCACGACCGGCGAAGCTTGAGAACCCGACCGGACTAGCGGATCGCGGTCTGCTGTCGGACCTGGTGGCGCAGCCGGTAGGCGCTATGCAGATGCATCCCGAGCAACGACGCCAACTCGTGACCGGACAGGTGGGACGTCGCATTGATCAGCTGCTCGAGGCTGTGTAGCCGAGTTCGCGCGCCTTGGCGGCGTGCCGTGCTGCCGCTTCAGCCGTACGCAGCTCGCGCAGGTGCTCCTTGTTGCGCTCGGTGGCGATCCGACCCCCGGCTCGGCGGCGGCTTTCCGCCCGAGCGACGGCCGCAGCGCGAGCCCGATCGGCCTTGCGCTGCGGGTCGGCCGCAGCCGCCAGCATCTTGTCCCGAACCCGGTCGAATCGTTGCCTCCCCAGTTCGGCCTGTCGCTCGCGGAGGTCGGCAGCCTGAAGCCGTTGTCCCGCCGGGAGCTCGTGGACCGCCCGATATTGCGCCGGAGTCAGGTTGTGCACGCTGCGTACGTGCTGGCCGAGGCCGCGTTGCCACTTCCCGCACTCCAGGCAGACCAACCGGCCGTCGCGCTCGGGTTGGGTTCCGACAATCACCGCAGCGAGCTCGTCCGCGGTGAGCGCCGGTGACGAGGCCAGCCGTGGCCGCGTCCAGTCGTCACAATGCTGTCGGCGCAACGGATACACCGCCTGTACGGGCACGTCCAGCACCGCCGCGACGTCTGCGGCCGGCGCGTCGATAATGGCGTTGAGCAGCGTCGCCAGATCGGCATGTCCGGCGTCATGAGCTCGCTGCTCCAGAAGCGCGTTCCGATCCGCTCTGGTCTGCTCGGCCCGCTCTCTGCGGGTTGGTCTTCGGCTCGGATCCTGTGCCCGCTGCTGCGCTTTCGCCGCGTGCAGCTGCCGCGTTGCCGAGCCGAGTAGCGACAGATCCTCCGGCAGTCCGTATCGATGCCGGTAGGTCGTCGGATCGAGTTGGTGCTTCATGGTCAGGTGCTGTCCCAGAACTCGGTACCAACGACCGCATTCGCGACACAGCAAACGACCGTGGTCTTCGGGCTGAAGCCCGCGGCGCAGCGCGGACAGCTCGTCCAGTGGAACCGGACCGCGGCGCGGGTCGGCGGCCCGGTCCCCGGCGGTTCGCTCCAGCTCGGTCGCGTCTGACGGGTACGCCCGCAGGTAAGCGTCCAGGGTCATACCATGCTTCAACGCGATGTGCTGCCCGAGCCCGCGGTAGAAGCCGCCGCACGCACGGCACTGCCGGGTCTGGCCGGCCGCAAGACCGGGTGGACGTCCCGCACCACCGGAAACGTAACCGTGGCGGCGACGCAGTGCCCACATCCGGCGAACTGCGACCGACAACATTCCCGCCACCTCCCGGGCGGGCAGATCACTGGTCGCCGCGAGCATCGCATGAAGGTCGGTGAAACCGGCTGCAACCGCGCGGCTGTGAAGATCCGACTCCGAGGCAGCCCGTGCAGCCGCACCCACCACAGCTCCCCGCTCCTGCGCCAACGCTTTGGTTCCCGGCCGTTGCGCCGACTCGCGCCGGGCCGAGCGTGACATAGCGAGCCGCTGCTCGGCGGTCGTACGCGTAGGAGTCAGCCGCGCCCGAAGCGCCTCGGGCTCTCGCTCGAAAAGCTCCCGGCCGCGCTGGGAACGCCACCGACGCAGCCAAACCGCCTCCAACGGCGTACTACGGGGCAAACCGAACTTCAGCCGGTATTCCTCACAGCTGATCTTATGGGCTGCCGTCACGTGATGACCGAGGCGGATGTACGTGCGCCCGCACTCGAGGCATTGCAGCCGGTCACGATCCTCCGGCTGGACTCCTTCGGGAGCCGTGCGATCAGAGCTGGGTTCGAGCATCGGCCAAAGATATGCCATAGATGGCGTACCCGAGCCGCTGGTCCAGCAGCACTGCCCGCGGAATGCACGCCAGCGTGTCGTGTACGCCCCGGCACCGGTTTCTGCTCAGGCACTCAGCTACCACCCTGAGGCCGCCCACCGCCACGCCGAAGACGCCTGCGGAACGTGGATCCCGTTCACCCCAGGCGATCACACAAGGTCACCACGCAAGCAGGAAGATCCAGGACCGCCGACCATTTGATTTATCGGAGCCTGTCAGTTTCTGTCCCGGCGATGCCGAGGGCCTCGGTGAGTTCGAGGATTCCGTCGCCGAACGGACCAGGGCTCGCCTCGAGAGCGGCCGTGAGTCGGTCAGGGCTGGCGACGAGGCTTGCCCTCTCGGCCCAGGCCAGCAGTCCGGCGGCGGCCTGGCTGTTGAGCGGCTCGAAGCTGTCGTCGTCGACCAGGCTCCGGACGATCTGTTCGTTAAGATAGAACTCAAGGGCCCCGCCGGAGGTATCGGCCGCCGTGGCAAAGGCGCAGTCGCTGTCGAAGACCGATAGCGCGATGGCCGGTGCCGCCGTCTCCAGCGCGAGGTGGTTTGCCAAGCGGTTGAGTGAGGTGTCGTCGATCGGGCCGAGGAACCCGATCCGCCAGCCGCCGGCGCGTACGTTGTCAGTCACGGCCACGAAGAGGTCGTGGACGCACGCCAGCTCGTCGAGCCGCGTGTCGCCGGTGCGGGCGATGATGACAATACCGGAGTAGCCCACGATCATCCCTGCCGTTCGGCGAGGCGCTGGTTGGCGAGGGCCAGGACGCTCGCGACCAGCGAATCGGGGCCGCTGTCCTGCCAGCCCGCAGTCTCGGCCGCGACCGCGTCCACGTCACCGCGCTCCGCATAGGCATAGGTGCGGATGATGCCGTCGTTCCAAGTTCCATCTGGCCAACGGCCAGCCTTCCACTGCCCGGGCGCGACTTGCTCTGCGCGGGCCCGGGCGGATCGTTCGCGGTCCTCCTCGACCGCGGCGAGCATCGCGTCGAAGTCACCCAGCCAGCTCTTCATGCGGGGTACGTTCCCCGCCAGCCAGGCCCGCACGATGGTGGCAGCGCGGTCTACGTCGGATTCCGACGACAACGAGAACCTGTGGTCGGGCAGCGTCGCGGTGTCGCCGGTCGCCACCAGGCGATGGCTCCAGACGCCGTGGTGCGGCATAGCGTCGCGGCGAGGATCGTTCTCGCCGAAGTAGTACCGCACGTGCGCGGCGAGCAGCACCCCGACGTTGATGAAGAACTCGACCTCTCCCCACAGTGCAGTGGTGCGCTGGATATCGAGGGCAATGCCATTGCACTCCGGGTCGAAATACCGGAATACCGGCCCACGGCGGACAAACCCGACCGCCTCCAGGTCGGCTTCGATGAGTTCGACGAACCGTCGTAGTAAGGCGTTCACGAGGCGGCACCGTACCGTGCCCATGACCGGCCGCACATCCGGCACCCGGTTGGTGATCTCCACTTGCCTGGTGGCTACGCGCACCGTCCGATATGCCCGTGATGATCACACAGGGTCACCAGTCAAGGCGGAAGAACCAGGCTGCTCCGCTCGCGGTACTCGCGGACGCATCAGTCATGACGGGAGCGCAGGATCGTTGTCAGACAACGCTTCCGACCGCTACTTCACGCTCGAACCTCACGATGTGGCGCAGCTGCCATGCGATCACACCGCCGCACACGACGAACGAGATCACGGCTGCATAGATCGCGATGCCCAGGACCCCCCAGCTGTGCGCCTGACGCACGTCAAGAAGTGACACCGCCGGCCCCGCGACGACTGTTCCGACCGCACAACGCAAGGCCCACCGGATTGCGGACCGGGCGGAGTCTGGCGAGCCGGCCAACAGCCGCAGCGACGACCATGTGGTGAGCGCGAGTGCCACCGTGGCCATCGCCAAGATCACCGGTAGACTCCATGCTTCCACCATGCGCCCAGCTTCGACCTCGACCGACCGATCTGAGAACGCACCTACAGCCCCGTACGCCAATATGAACGTCAGCAGCGACGTCACGACGACGTGGACGACGAACGAGGGGTGTACGCCAGCCTTCATCGTCATCCCTTCAGGTTCCAGTCGGAGGCGTCTCCGTCGGACAACCGCCCATCGGCGAGCTCCACAGTCGGTCGCGGCCAATGGCCGCCCGGATAGGCCGCGTTGTCGTGCAGGTCCTGCTCCAGGTCTTTGATCTTCGGCACGGTGTTGACCATGATGAATGTGTAGAACGCGCTGAGGATGGCCAACGTAACGCCGACGAACTTGGCCACCGCGGCAGCAGCACCACCGGCCCCGGCCGGTGCGCCCACACCCGTCGAGGCGGCTGCGACACATGCCATGATGATCAGGACCACCTCGACCAGGGCGGCGAGAAACGCCAGCCAGAATGCGCCGATGGCAATCGCCATGCTGGTCAGCACGTCGTCGATGGTTCGTGCGGATGCCGCCAGCGCGGACATGGCCTCCTTCTGTCGGGGCAGGCTGTTCTTGTACGCGTCCGCGGCCACACCAGTCCAGAAGTCGTCGACCCGCATCTCGTCCAGCGTCGACCTGGAGATCTGGCTGCTGATCTGGCCCGCGATCGGCGGGCCTGCCCAGTCGCTGCCGTGGCTCCAGAGTGTCCATGGCACGCCCGGGTTCAGGAAGAACTCGGTCACCAGGTTGCCGGTCTGGTCGATCTGACTGTCGATCTTCGACAGCATGGCGTCGAGTCCTGCGCCCTGCGGTCCGAGCGCGACCGTCCACCGCCGGACGATCGCAATGAGGCGGCGGCCCTCGTGCTGCATCTGCTCGGTGCGATCGCGCGCATCCGCCACGACCTTCTCGAACTCTGCCGCACTCATCATGGTCACGACGACGCACCTCCCCGCGGGCTCACTGGGTGCCCTGCATGCGATGTAGGGCGGCCGCATCATCGGCCGCATAACCGTTAGCGGCAGTCTCCAAGGACGCTGCCATGAGTTCGTGGGACTGTACGGCTTCGCCCATCAGGGCAATCATGCGATCTTGAACGGAGCGATAGAGCTCGACCATGCCCAGTTTGTCGGCGATGAACGACAGTTGCAGCTCACCGAGGTCAAGCCGCTCAGCGACTTGTCCGGCGCTTCTGAACGCCGCCGCCATGTCGCGCCACTCCGCCGCGTCATGCCGCATCGCAGCAAGCGAGGCGGTGACCTGTGACTCCGGTGAACTCATCGTGCGCTCCGTTCGCCTAGTCCCAGATTGGCAAGAAGCTGCAAGGGATCGGCCATCAGTGTGCGGAACTCCGCCACCCGTCCAACGGCGTCCATCTCGGCGACGGCGCTGGAGATTCCGCCGGGCTGCAAGCGCCTCAATACCCGCGTAAGCTCGCGGCCGATCTCCTTGTTGTCGGCTTGCCGCAGCCAGGCGACATCCACATCCACCGTGATCAAGTGGCCTGCTCGAGCCTTCGCGACGATCGCTCCACCAGACCCGGTCTCTATCCGCTCCTCACCGGCGGCGCGAAGCGCTCGTGCCTCAGCTTCCGGCAGCACGTTTTGGACGTCGGCGAGCAAAGACCGCAGGTACGAGGCGAAGGCTGCCGGGTCTGCATCGGCGCTCGTGCTGGTCGGTTCCGACGGACCGGCCGTTGGCGCTTTTTCATCCGTAGCCCGCCGCGTCACGACCTGACGGATTGCCGTTCGATGTGCCGCAGATACAGCTGAGACGACAGCAGCGCCAAAGTCGCCCCCGGCCAGACGTCGTTGCCAGTCAGGGTGCACGTGCAGTTCGCGTATGGCGCCGTCGACACTCACGACGGCCGCGACCGGTCCGTCCACGCCAGCAGTGGCTGTCTCTGCTGGGTTCCACTGTGCAGCCGTTTCAGCCGCCTCGCCATACTGCTCACGCAGCCGTGCCAGTTGTTCGTCCATCCCCCGCACCCTCATCGACGAATGCCGAGAGCCTAGCGGCCGCCACTCCGGCCTGCCAAGGGCCGAGATCACCGCGAAGCCGTCATGTAGGCGACGATCAAGGCCACGGCCGACGGCAACCTGGGGACCACACCTTGCCGCGTCCACAAGGACCTCCGACGTGCCGAAGCCCTTCGCCTCGGACACGCCGCCTGCCGGGGCTGGGTGAGTCCTTCCAGCGATCCGCCGGGCCGCGTCGCCGTCAAGCCGTCGCCCGCCGGGGCCGTAGCGAACATCATGACCGCTGCGCGGATCAGTGATCTTCGCCCGGCCGGTTCCGGCGGGCGGGCTTGAGCTGCGCCTGCGGTCTTCGGCGGTACGCCGGACTCGTCCCAGCCCACAGCGGGCGGGATGCCTCGACGCCGCCGGTTCGGCCTGGCACCGCTGGGCCGGCGGCGCGAGGGACGTACGAGTCCCGTGGAGCATCACATGACTATCGCGATCGCGGCCGAATCTGTTGGCCGCAACATCCCGCTCGACCAGCTGATGAAGCTGCTGCAAGACCAGTCCACCCGCAAACTCGACGTGATCGCCGGGTCCGCCTCCCTGCGCGCGATCGGCGGGAACCTTGTCCTGGACGGCACCGAACCGAGCCTCGGCCCGGACGGCGTCACGATGACCTCCGGCACCTACGCGCCGAACGACCTGTGCCGCACCGGGTTGGCCGACAAGCTCGGCATCCCGTCGGCGTACCTGCGCAAGCTCGCGGGTGAGCACGTCGATCTGTTCGACGACAACGTCAACGGCTGGCTGCAGCGCACCGACCGCCGGTTCCTCGTCCGCGTGGTGCGCGACGACGCAGGTGGGGGAGTGGCCAGGGCGTTTCTGTCCGACCGTTACTCGCGGATCGATAACCTCGACGTGCTCATGGCGGCGCTCGACGGCGTCCGCGAGACCGGGTTGCCGGTTCAGCTCGACGGATGCGACCTGACGGACAAGCGCATGTACCTGCGCGTGTACGCTCCTCAGGTCGCGGCGATGGCACCGGCCCTGCTTGACCGGTATCGCAGTCCGTTCACCGGCGAGGCCGGCCGGGATCTTCCGGTCGTCTGGGCTGGGTTCATGATTTCCAACTCGGAGACCGGCTGTGGTGCGTTCACCCTCGCCCCGCGGCTGATGGTCCAGGTGTGCCGTAACGGTCTGGTCGTCAACGCGAGCAAGCTGCGGCGTTCGCACATCGGCGGCCGGCATGAGGATGACGGTGTGGTCGCGTGGTCGCAGGCGACCACCACGAAGACGCTGGAGTTGATCACCTCAAGGACAAGGGACGCGGTCGCCGCGTATCTGGATGAGGACTTCGTCTTCCGAATGGTTCGCGACCTGGAGCAGGCAGCGGGAAAGCCGGTCATCGACCCGGACACGACGATCAAGATCGTCGGGCGGCGGTTGCGGTTCAGCGACGATCAGCAGCGTGACATCCTCGCCCACTTCATCAAGGGCGGCGACCTGTCGGCTGGGGGAGTACTGCACGCGGTCACGTCGGTCGCGCAGACCGTCTCCGATGCCGACACCGCGTACGAGATGGAATCTGCCGGTGTCCAGGCGATGCACATCGCGGCGGGAGTCCACTGATGGGCGACGACGTCACGCACATCCGCCTCGACGGGCCCAAGGAGCTGCTGAGCATGATCCCGTACCTGCTCGGCTTCCACCCGCACAACGACATCGTGTTGTCCGGGCTGTCGGACCGCCGGTTCGTGCTCACCGCACGGGCGAGCCTCGACTGGCCCACTCACGACACGGTCGACCAGCTCACCACCGCGCTCGCGCAAGTCGATCGGCACGCGGAGGCGATCGTGACCGGCTACGGCCCGGCCGCCGTCGAGCCGAAGATCCTCCAGATCGCCGACGGCATCAACGACCACGGCTTCCGTGTCGGGCAAACGCTGCGTGTGCACGACAGCCGCTACTTCTGCCTGCGCTGTGGTCAATGCACTCCGGCGGAGGGTACGCCGTTCGACGCCCGCGGGACCGTGGCGGCGGCGCACGCGACGATGCTCGGGATGGTGGCCCGTCCTCGCCGCGAAGACGTCGAACAGCTCGTCGCGTACCACCCGGAAGACAGCCTCGCCGACAGAATCGCGCAGATCGGGCCGGACCTGTTCACGCTGACCCGCACCGCGGCACGCCTCGTGATCGACAGCGCGATGCGGGTCGCGCGCAGCGGGCGGCGGCTCAGCGACCACCGTGCGGCCGGCCTGGTCGTGGTCCTGCAAGCGATCACCTGGCGAGACCATGCGTGGCTGGCTACGACCGGGAAGACGTGGCAGCTGGACATGTGGCTGGATTTGACCCGGCGGTGCCCGCCCGCGTACGCCGCACCAGTGGCATCGCTGGCTGCGTGGTGCGCGTGGCGGTCTGGCGACGGCATCCTCGCCCGCGCCGCAGTCGAGCGCGCTCTCGAAACCTCGCGCAGCTACCGGCTGGCACGGATGGTGAACGAGGCCCTGGATAGGCATCTGCCGCCGGACGAGTTCCCCTGGCCACCAGACGACATGACCTTCTCCCGATCGTGGGAGGTCTGATCGTGCCGCGTCCGATGCGCCGCTATCAGCCCAGCATTCTCGCCGAACTCCAGCGCGAATCAGCCGAACGGTGCGCCGCCGGTCGGCTCGCCTTCGGTGGCTGGAAGACCGGCGAGGACGGCCATCACTATTGGGACTGCCTGAACTGCGACTACCGCCATGTCTGGCCTGAGCCCGCGCCCCGGCTTGATGACGTTTGACGTAGTCAGGTCATGTCGAAGTGCCCGCGGACCTTGTCGCAGAGTCGGCATCGGAACACGTAGAAGCCCCAATCCGCATCCTGGGTAGGGTTCGCGGGCATGAATTGCAGTACCCACGGCTCGGCGTCGTCGAAGACCGCCATGAACGTGGTCGTCAAGTCATCGTCTGAATGTTGACCGAGATCCGGTTGGGACCATTCTCCGATGTAGACCATCGGGTGCCGACAGCAGAACAGCCACTGCTCACCCTGCCAGGTGTTGTAAGTCGGCGTCCGCACCAGGTCGAGCAGGATCGCTGGGTCGACCAACACGCTGGTCCAGTCGTCTTCGGTGGGAGCGGTAGGCAGGCCGCCGGTGGTGAGGTGGCCAGGCACACCGTGGGTTCGCCCGGCCATCGCATCCTCCCAGCGGACCATGCCGAATTCGGTGTCCTTGGTGATCGCCACCTTCCCCGCTCGAAGGCATGTGCCGCAAGCGACCGGGTCGGCCGGCAAGGCGTTGATGGCCAGCGCCTGCTCGCATCGGACGCAGAAAGCATCCTCGGCGCCACCGCCAACCGATGCGAGGGCGGTCTGCTCGCCACAGCTGGCGCACGTGCAGATGATTGCCGTGCCGATGCCAAGCCGGAAGCAGACCACCGCGTGCTGCGAGCAGATCATGCACTTCCCGGTATCGGCGAACTGGGCCGTCGTGGTCAAGTCAGCGGCGTATAGCGGAAACGTGATCTCGGGCTCGGTCGGCATCGCCACAAGGTACGCCCACCTGGCTGCCTCGGCGGTCGCTGCCTCTGTTGGCACCAGTGGTCGAGGCGATTCGTCCTGAACCGGAGCGGCGGCACCGGTCCTCGTCTGGGCTGGGGTTACGTGGATAGATTGCGGGCGGCTGCGATGAAGTCTTCCCGAGCCTGGGTAACGGCGTCGAAGGTCGGCTGAGAGTCCTTGGGGATTTGCCGTCCGTCATGGACGACGTAGTTCCAGACGTGTCGGTCCATCTCCTGGGCATGCCGCACGGTGTCGTCAGCGCGCGCGCAGGCAGTCGGTTCGGCTGCGAGCTGGAGCGCGGCGTTCGCGGCGAGAAGCTCGGCCCGGCCGGAGGCATATGTGGTTCGCAGGTCTTTGGTGGCCGAGTTCGCGTCGCGTCCCGTGCGGAGGGCTTCCTTCCTCGCCCAGACCAGCTCGTCAGTGGTCATGAGATACACGTCCAGGCTGGTCAGAAAGCGGGCGCACGCGGACCGATGCTGTTCCATGAGGGCACGATCGCGTTCGCTTCGAGTCTGGGCTTGCTGGGACCGCTCGGCCTGGCGTCCGCTGAGGAGAACGCCGCCAGCCCCAATTACAGCCACAGGACCGCGGCGGCCGCAGAAATCAACTCAGAACTCACCCACCTATGCGATCAGAACCCGGGCACATTTCGCTGCCCGCCAACGACCATCTGAGGAACATCGTTCCGTCCTGGACAGGCGCTCGAGCGAATCGCACCCGTGCACGCACAGCTCGCGGTCGGTGGGAGCCTCCGCGTCTGCCGGTCGCGATCGCGGGCCGCATTCCGGGCCGGACAGCCTGCCCGCCGAGCCCGCCCCGGCAAGGCGCAGAAGATCTTGCCTTCGGCACAGATCGTCTGCTTGCCTCCTTGCCTGTTCGGGCCCCGCCGGGCTGCGTGCCGGCCATCAGAACGCGGAACACTTCCGCGTCGCCTCGATCCGAGAGGACGGCACGCTCATGACCCTCGACGTAATGCCCATTGACGTCGACGCCCAAGTCGACGACCTGCCTGAGCTGGCGCTCATCGCCCAGTATCGGGACGGCGACAGCTCGGTCCGCTTCGCTTTCCTCGACCCGGCATTGTTGATGCCCAGCGACATCAACCGGACGTTCGACGAGCCAGGCGCTCTCGACGACCTGCTCGCGTCCATCCCTGTGGTGGGCATCCTGCAGGCGCTCGTCGTCACCCGAGTTGCGGACCGCGAGGACGCGTACCGGATCCTGATCGGACACCGCCGCCACGCAGCCGCACTCAAGCTCGGACTCGCCATCGTCCCATGCCTGATCGTTGCCTCCGACGGTGCCGCGCAGGAGATCTTGTCCATCCTGGCGGAGAACGACGACCGGCTCAGTCTCAAACCGTCGCAGAAGGCCGAGCTATATCACCAGCTCACCCTGCTTGATTGGCAACCGGCGCAAATCGCCAAGGCCCGCGGCGTCCGAACGAGCGAGGTACGCGCCGCCCTGACTCTTCACCAGCTGCCAGCAGCGGTTCACGAGGCCGCCGATGACGGTCAGCTCACCTTGGACCTTGCCGCGGAACTGGCCGAGTTCACCGACGACCCGAAAACACTCGCCAAGATCATGGACAAGGGGCGGGGCACCTGGGGCTTCCGCCACGCGATCAGCGATGCCCGCGACCGTCGGGTACGCAACGCAGCAGCCGATAGGATCTTCGCTGAGCTCACACTGGCCGGGGTGAAGGTCGTGCCCACGCCGCGCGACTTCGGCTACGGGTCGAAGCAGGCCGCACTGCACACTCTGCTCGACGCCAACGGCGCCCCGCTGGACCCGGAGACGGTCAAGACTCAGCCTGGCATCTTCGCCTACATCGACAAGCAGGCATACGGCGGACCGCAAGCGATCCTGTTCTGCTCTGACCCGGAAACCTTCGGCTACGTGCGGCGGGTCAGCAACGGCTACGTCTCGGAAGCGGAACGAGCCCGGCAGGCGGCCGAGGCCGAAACCCGTGCGGCACGACGCGCGGCGCTTGAGCTCGCGGCCGACGTCAGGAGAGAGTTCCTTGTCGCCACCTTCGCCAACCCGAAGGCGGCCAAGAAGCACCACGTGGAGGCTCTGCGAGACGCGATGGTCGATCCTGGTCGGCTCACCTATCCGGGCCAGTTGGCCGAGCTCGCGGACTCCATCGCCGGCGCCTCCATCGCAGACACTGCGTCTTCAGCCGGAGCAGATCGGTTGAGCCGGATCCTGGTCGCACGGTGGATCACCAGCCGCGAGCACCAACTCGCCGAACTGTCCAACGGCCGCACCTGGGCAGCCGACACCACCTACGTCGCTGCGCACTTGACCCGGTTGGTAGAACTCGGCTACGAGCTGTCGGAGGCCGAGCAGAGCCTGCTCGCCGAGATCCAGCCGCATGACGATGGCACCGGCGACGACATTGAAAGCGACGAGAAAATCGAAGACGACGAATAGATGTGGACATCTCTGGGCGGATCGCGAACTCGGCTATCCGCCCAGAGATCGGAAGACAGGACCAACGCGAGCGCGCAGCCGCGCGACCAGCGTGGCGTCAGCCGTGACGAGGCGTTCCTGCTGCGGATCGAAGCACACCAAGCCGTGCTCGGTGGCCACCCGTGCACAGTAGACGATCGCGTTGTCGGCCATGCTCGGACGCAGCGATGTGTAGAAGAACGGGCCGGTGGCATTGTTGAGGATCGGACCGTCGGCCCAGGGACTGCTGTCTGTCTCGTCATCGTCGATGTCGGGCCATCGGGCCAGCAGCGCCTGCACGTACACCTCCATCCGCGTGGTCGGGGCGTCCCACGACGACGCGGCTGCCTCATGCATGGCGAGGAAGACCTGCATTGCGGTGGCGTCGTCGGCCGGTTTCGGCCCGTCCCAGACTGCGATGTTGTACGTCATAGCGACGATCATGTCCCACGCTGGCGGGCGAGGACAAGATCGATCCGTCCCCGTGTCGGCGGATGGGGCCGTAGAGTCACTCCATGTCCGCCGATCTGCGCCCGTTGTTCACGGCTGATGTCGCGGCAGTTGTGCACAGCGGCTCGCTGATGGCCGAGGTGCCCCGCATGCCATCGCTCAAGCTCCATGCTGACACGCTCAGCCTCCTTCGAGATGGCCTGGGACACCACGAGATCGAGGTCAAGTGGCTCGGCCAGCTGGACCAGCAGGGGACCTTGCGACTCTGGCGGTCCTGGACCGGTCATCTCATGTATGAAGCAATCGTCACCATCGCGGACGCCGGAATCGGCACCGTCACCGTCACCGGGCTGAGGGTCGAGCGGGACACGAGTCGCTACACCGGTTCGATCGACGACGAGCCGGCCACGTTTGAGCGAGTCATCATTGGGATGGTCAATCTCATGCGTCAACTTCGTGCTGGCCATGGATCATGCGGCCCAGTCGACGGGGCGGAACCGTTGCCGAGCCGATGGACCGGAGCATGAACCGAGCGTCCAGCAACGACACTCCGCGCAACCGCTGTCGCATCTTCAGGCTGGCGCGGGCAACCGGGGCGCGGACGGGCGCCCGCGGGGGTGCTCGGCAGCAGGGCCGGACCCTCGAACACCTACGGCGCTGCCCCTGCGAGGGGTTTCGGCGTTGGTGCTCCCGCTCACACCGTGAAGACCGCACCCGGGGCACCAGAGCGATCCCCGGTTCCGCTCGACACCGTGTTGAGCGCTGCCTCGTCCAACACCGTGAGCTGGCGGCGGGGTAGCGCGATAGCCAACTGACCGGCACCGTCGGTCACGTCCGCGCCGGAAGCTTGTGCAGGTACTGCAGGTTGGTCCAGCTCGTCGCCCCGATGTGCCGCAGGAATCTTCACTGCCACGCCGTCGGCGGAGACGGTGAAGGTCGGCGAACGCCCCATCGGGCAGCTTCCACAGCGCCTGCGGCAGCGGTGAAATCGAGGAGCAGCACGCCCACCCCGATAGCGCCGCGCGTCACGGCACCCATGATCTGCTGGGCGTGCAAGCTGATCAGCGTGGCGCGCACCAGGAACGAGAACGCCAGCGACTGTCGGCGGCCCGACGGAATGAAGCCCAGCACGGTTGCGATCTTGCCATAGTCGTAGCGGTCGCGCGTCACGGTGAGCACGGCACGGTCTTCGGCGTGGATCTGCACGGCCAGATACCGGGGTGGCAGCCGGTCGGCCGGTAAACACCATCTCAGCGTCGACCGGTTGAGATGACGTGGTCCGTCGGGCCATGAGCCGATTCTGCGTACGCGGTGCGCCGGTTTGCCGCTGCTGACAGACCCCGATGTCATGCCCGGCCCGGCGACCGTTCGCAAGGGCCGGCAAACATCTTGGCCGCGCCTGCGGCGCCACTGCGTTCGCCCAAGATCTTTGCCTTCCTCCCTTGCGCCCGACCGCCTGAAGGCCGGGCCTGCCGGGTCACGTCAGCGCGACAGCCGCCACCCAGCGCGGGATCGCAACCACCGGCACCGGAAGGACCGACCCGTCATGCTCTACACCTTCACCATCGAAGGCAACCTCACCGCCGACCCCGAACTGCGCCACACCGACTCCGGGCTGGCCGTCGCCCAGTTCCGCATGGTCTACAACTCCCGCCGCCGCGACGCCAACGGCGAGTGGGTCGACGGCAAGTCCGTCTGGATCACCGTGACCTGCTGGCGGCAACTCGCCGAACGCGTCGCGACCCTGCGCCGCGGCGACACCGTCATCATCGACGCCGCCGACGATCTGCGCGCCGAAGCGTACGGCGGCGGTGCCAACCTGCGCGTCACAGCGAACAACGTCGCCCTGTCCATGCGCTGGGCCGGGGCCAGCAGCCACCGCAACGCCCGCCGTACGGAGCCGTCCGGCGACACGGTCGTCACCGCCGACGGTGAAGAGATCGACGCCGAAGCCTACGCCGACTACGCCGAGCAACGAGCCTTGGCGGCCGTCAACTGACGATCACGACCGGGCCGGTCGCCGCTTCCCCTAGCGACCGGCCCCTGATCCAGGAAAGGAAGGACAACGCCATGAGCACTCCGATCACCATCGGCCTGCCGCGCGGCGCGTGGAAGGCAGTCATCGCCGGGCTGGAGACCGCCGCCGACTACTACGCCGACCCCGGCAGCTGCTCGAGCTGCCAGCAGGCGGGCACTCTCTGTGACGATCATCGGCGCGACCATCATCGCGTAAGTCGATGGCGTGAGCTTCACGACCACATCCTGCAGACCATCGTGGGTCACGGACGAGATGAACCCGACTGCTGCGGCATGCCCCGCGACAGCAACCACGTCCTGGACTGTCCCGTGGCACTCGAGCAGACCTGCGACGACTGCGGAGCCCTGCCCGGCGAGGAATGCGCATGGTCGTGCTCGGCGTACTGGAACGGGACGGCCGACGATGCGCAGTGACGACGTCTACTACCTGACCGCATCCGGGACGATTCGGGGCCCGTACCGGAAGGATGAGTTCACCGCCCGCTTCCGCGCGATCATGCATCTGCTGGCGTTCGAGCCGCAAGCGACCGTGTACACCGTCCATGCGAACAGCGCCGATGAGGCCCGCAGGAGCCTCGCCATCTTCCTGGCGACGGCCGAGCAACAACTGCCGCCCTGAACCAGCCGTCGCCGTGATCGGCTACGGCGACGTCGCCTCCGGCCCGTCGCTGACGACGACTACGCTGGCGATCGGCGCACCAGCCGAGTGTTGCTCCGGCCACAACTGGATCGAACGCCCCGCCGCCGTGGTGATCACCTGACTGTCGATGCTTGCCCGGGACTCGGGCACGTCGTGCGCGGGCCATTCGCAGACGAAGGTGACCGGACCGTCCGGAGGCAGCGGCCACACCCAGTACGTTGCGTCGAAGCGGCGCATCCCACCGCTCCCACCGGTTGTCGTGAAGACCAGATTGCCCTTGTCCGCTTCCACCTCAGGCGCGCTGGACGTGACGTCCAGGTTGGTGCCCGACCGGCCGTCGGCGAACAACACGCCGACACGCAGGAACGTGTCCGGAATCGACCCGTCGGGCTGACCGGGAAACATCGGGACGGCCTCATCCTCACGCACCATCGCCGAAACCATGAACTCGAACCCCGCCGGATACACGATCACTGACGACACCACGACCGCCACATCCGGGGCACGCGCGATAATCAGCTCAACGGGCGCCGCCGCGCCGATCGCCGCCTCTGGCTTCATCCACACCGGCCGAGGCCGCACGCGCCGCGGACGACGCTGCGCAGCGGACGCTTGGACGAGTTGATCGAAGAACCCCATGGCGACCATTCTGGCACCGGGCAGGACGCCGCGGAGGCACCTCCATACCGTACCGGCCGTCACAACACCCGTTGGCCACCGGGGAACCCTCCGGCAGCCGGACGGCACCCCCGGTCACGGACAGCACCAGCAGTACATACGCTCGCCGGCCGCCTGCGCTCGCCCAGCGAGCTCCACCAGGGCGCGTACCGTCGACGACACGTCGGCCATGGCAATCCCAGTCGAGGTTGGTGGAGCTTCCAATTCCACCCAGCGCTGCGCCAACACCGAGACCGACTCCGCAGCGTTCGCCAGACTGTCGCGAATCACGTCGTGCAGCTCCACGACAAACGAACCGTCCGGGTCATCATCCTCGACCCATACCTCGGGCGGCGAGGTGAGCGGCGAATCATCCATGGTAGGCAGGCCGACAATCGTCGTCAGCCACAGTCCGTACTCCAGCTTCGTCTCCACCACATCCGGAAGCGGACGGCCGCCGGCAAGCATCGCGGCCATCGCCGCCGAGGCGGTCGCAACGTCGGCCGCCCGGAAATAGTCATAGGTAACGCCCACGGCGATCCTCCGGAGCAACAATTGGTCGGACGGAGTAGATCACACGCCGCCGACAACCGCGCGTTCGCTGGCTACGGGTGTGCGAACGGCTGCGTCGTCGAGCGCCGCACGGACCTCTGCTGCAGAAAGTCCGGTCAGGGCGCTGATCGATGTTCGCGTCTCCCGTAGCTCCGCCAGGGTTCTAAGAGCGGCCCGCGTCTTCGCCTGTGGCTCCATGATCGCCTCCCTCATGTCGTCCAGTATCCGGGCCACCTTGGCCTCCGCCTGCGTACGCAACGCCTCGGCCAGCGCCGTCTGCTCGAAGAAGTCAGCCAAAGCCGACTCAACCGCAAGCTCCCGGCGCCGGGCGGCCGCATCGCGCTCCTGCTTCACCTGGCGTGCCCGGCGGATCGCTTCCGCCCGCACTGCCGAATTTCGTCGTGTCATGCGCAGAAAGTTAGTGACCCGAATGCTCAAAAGAAAGGTCAAGAGGCGAAGTCGATAGCACATGACGGGCCCCGACATAGTGCGACACGAAACAGCATGACGGCACTTCACAAAAGCGGCACAGAGGCCGAATGAGCAGCACGTATGCTCCACATTAGCCTCACATAGAAATGAGCAAGACACCTCTTGCACGTGCCGTGAACCGTGGGTCATAGTGGCACTCCACAATCCCGTGAGGAGGTGTCAAAATGGTGGCCGTATGCGGCGCGGCGCGCATTCTGCTCGGCCGTTCCTCGCGCCTCCAGGGTGCTGCGCATCGCTACGCGACGGCTACCGCCGCCCTTGACCCGCGAGCCTCTACGGCCCGTCTGGCCCGAAAAAGCGGGCAGCCCTGCGGCCTGCCGCGATGGCGCACGCCGCACCGCATCCGGCGATGCACATGATGACCATCCACAAGCTCACCGTTGGCGATGGCTACACCTACCTGACCCGCAACATCGCTGGTGGTGACGTAGACCGGCAGCACCAGCAGAGTGCGGCCGACTACTACACCGCGGAAGGCAACCCGCCGGGTCGATGGATTGGCAACGGTGCCCACTTGCTCGATCTGGATGGTCAGCAGGTCACCGAGGAGCAGATGCGAGCGCTTTTCGGGATGGGCATGCACCCCGACGCCGACACCATCGTTGCGAGGTACCACGGGGAACATCTTCGCGCGGGGATGAGCGACGCGCAGGCGGCGCGTGTCTTGGCCGATGCGCGGCGCGCTGCCTTGCTCGGACTTCCATTCCCGGTCTACAAGCCGCTGGACTCGTTCGA